>JABIPV010000171.1 GCA_018699075.1 Kordiimonadaceae bacterium
CAATCATTTCTTCTGCTTCATCAAACTTGCCTTGTTTGGCTAATATCCAAGTCTTAAAAAATGGTCTTACAAGATTAATAATTCCGGTGTCAGATAGACCGTCAATTTCACCTAAAGCATCTTCATAATTGCCATTTTTAACATTTTCAAAAAACACCAATAAATTGGATGTATTGGTTTCTTCGCCGGAATCAATTAATCGTTTCGAAATTTTTGCAGCCTCATCGAAACGCCCGCCGGTAATAAGAACAGATAAGGCAAATTGATTAAGCGGTATATTTTCAGGATCTAATGCTAATGCCTGCAGATAATATTCTGCAGCAGCACCATAATCATTATTCACAAGCGCATGTCGACCCGCAAGATATTCACCAAACGGTTGTTCTTCATATCCAGTTGAAAAATTTTGCGCAGGAGCTGAGCCAATATTAAACACTAAAATCAGTAAAATTACTGATAAGAATGACATCACTGTAAAAAGCACAGTATTAATATTATTTTTAATAAACTTCATTATTTCGCAAATTCTTTCAATGTTTTGTTCAACATATCTTTAATGACCCTAATTTTTCCTTAAAACGATTCTTTTATCACATATTGGGATAATTTGGTCCACCGCCACCTTCTGGTACAGTCCAATTAATATTTTGTGAAGGGTCTTTAATATCACACGTTTTGCAGTGTACACAATTTTGCGCATTTATCTGCAATTTTAGTCCTTCAGAACCGTCTTCTTTTAAGAATTCATATACTCCCGCCGGACAATAGCGGACTTCCGGCCCAGCATAAATATTATAATTAACTTCAAGGGGTATTTTATCATCCTTTAAGGTTAAATGACAAGGCTGATCCTCCGTATGGTTGGTATTTGATAAAAATACAGAGGATAATTTATCAAACGTGATATTCCCGTCCGGTTTTGGATATATAATTTCTTCACATTCCTCTGCTGTTTTAAGGCAGGTATGATCCGCATCATGGCCAAAAGTCCATGGCAATAAAAATCCCAGACCAATATTATTCATCCACATATCAAAACCTGCATAAATTGTTCCCCATAAGGCACCAAATTTATGGATGGCCGGCTTGGCATTGCGTACTCTTTTAAGGTCTTTATAAACCCAACTATCTTTAAAGGCCTGCTCATATCCAATCAGATCGTTTGAACCGCCTTCTTCCAATGATTTAAATGCTTGTTCAGCGGCCAACATGCCTGTTTTCATGGCATTATGGCTGCCTTTAATTCGTGGAACGTTAACGAACCCCGCAGAACATCCAATTAAAGCACCACCCGGGAATGATAATTTCGGCACCGATTGCAAGCCGCCTTCGTTAATGGCACGGGCACCATATGAAATACGTTTCGCCCCTTCAAACATATATTTAAAAGCTGGATGCGTTTTATAGCGCTGCATCTCATCAAACGGCGATAAATATGGGTTCGCATAATCAAGACCAACTACAAAACCAATCGCCACTTGATTATTATCAAGATGATAACAAAACCCGCCACCAACTGTGTCATTATCAAGTGGCCAACCTTGTGTATGGATTACTTTTCCAAGAGTGTGATGTTCGGGTTTTATTTCCCATAACTCTTTTATACCTATGCCGTAAGTTTGAACTTCTTTACCTTCGCGCAATGAAAACTTTTCAATCACTTCTTTTGAAAGTGAGCCACGCACACCTTCCGCGAAGAATGTGTATTTCGCATGCAGTTCCATGCCCTGCATATAAGTATCTTTTTGACCACCGTCTTCGGCGACACCCATATCGCCTGTGGCAATCCCTTTTACAGAACCGTCATCGTTATAAAGAACTTCTGATGCGGCAAAGCCTGGGAAAATTTCAACACCCATATTTTCCGCTTGTTGACCAAGCCAACGGCTAACGTTTCCAAGACTAACGATATAGTTGCCTTTATTGCTAAGAAGTGGCGGTATTAATACATGCGGCAAGGACGTCTTCGATGTTTCACTAAGTACCCAATGTTGATTATCACTTACTTCAACATTTAACGGCGCATCAAGATCTTTCCAATTAGGGATAAGTTCATTTAGGGCAATCGGATCGATCACAGCCCCTGATAAGATATGAGCACCAATTTCTGAACCTTTTTCAAGTACACAAATGGAATAATCTTTTCCTTGCGCATCACTGAGTTGCTTAAAACGGATGGCCGCGCTTAGTCCCGCTGGGCCGCCACCGACAACCACAACATCATATTCCATAAATTCACGTTCCATCTGCTTTGCTCTCCTGCATACGTCACTCATATTTTCTATTAAGAAATAACCTTATTTGTCCCACACAGTCAATCAAACTAATGGTTTATTTTATCAAGCATTTATAATAAGAATATAAACTATAAACCCTTAAATACGTGAGTATATAATGAAATTTGAAGATATTCCCCGCATTCCCCTCACCAGTTTACCAACATCTTTTTACGGCATGCCTAATTTATCTAAAGAATTAGGCGACGTTGATCTTTATATAAAACGTGATGATGTTATGGAACTGGCCCACGGCGGCAATAAAACACGTAAACTTGAATATGTTTTTGCAGATGCTTTTGCAAAAGGTGCGGATTGCGTCATTACCATGGGCGGCATTCAATCTAATCATGTGCGGCAAACCGTTTCCGCTGCTGCAAAACTGGGCATGGATAGCAATGTTATTTTAAACAACCCTGTTCCTGAAATGAAAAATGAACTTCTTGGTAGCGGTAATTATCTTTTAGATGTGATCATGGGTGCCAATGTCTATTTAATAGACGGTGATGACAATGCATCAATTGCCAAAATGTTACAAGTTGAAGCCAAACTAAAAGCAGCGGGAAAAACGCCATATATTGTTCCCATGGGCGCATCCGATGGTATCGGAAGCCTTGGATACATGCTTGCCGCACAGGAATTAATTGGCCAATGGAGCAATATGAACATTAACCCAAGTCACATTTTCCTTGGCACTGGAAGTTGCGGCACCCATGCAGGGTTATTACTCGGGTTGCGTTATTTTGGCAACACCACGACCAAAGTAGTTGGCGTGTCCGTTAGCCAACCAGAAGAAAAGAAAAAACAAATTCTACGCGATGTAATTGATCTGGTCAAAGATGTCATCGAACTTGATGAGGGCTTGATCAACGAAGATGATCTTATCATCAACGGAGATCACTTTGGTAAAGCTTACGCCTACCCAACCTTCGAGGCCAACGCCGCCGTTAAACTTGTGGCTGAGAAAGAAGGCATACTGCTTGATCCCGTTTATACAGGAAAGGCAATGGCTGGCATGATTGAAATGATCAAATCAGAAAAACTGGAAAACCCGAAAGACATCGTCTTCCTCCATACAGGCGGCGCTCCCGCCTTACATCCATACGCTGGACAATTTTTATAGAATAAAAGTTGATAATAACCTCATAATTAGCGAATGTAGTAAGATCAGCGTTTCAACCACATCAAAATGGGAATAAACCATGAAAATTAAATTTATTGCTCTCTCGTTCGTTCTATTATCCACAGGGTGTACTACGAGCGGCGGACTTAATATTACCGATTACAAACTTCCTTATTGGGATAATCTTGACGAGCGCAATACATCTGAATTAAACATGGTTGTCATTCATTCAACTGAACTTCCGGATATGCCAGAAGCCCGCATGTACGGTGAACGCGTTTTATATCAAAATGGCACGGGTGCATCGGGACATTATTATATCGATCGTGACGGAAACATGGAACAATATGTTCCTGATGACCGCATCGCCAATCACACCGTCGGATGGAACAATAAAACATTAAGCATTGAGCTGGTCAATGAAGGACGTTTTCCTGAACATTATCAAAGCGATCAGCAAAAAACTATTCACTTTTATCCGCAAAAGCAGATTGACACATTGGTTGAGTTATTGACGGAATTCAAAAGACGCTATCCAACCATAAAATATGTTCAAGGCCATGAAGACCTTGACCGCCGCAAAGTACCATCAACCGATGACCCGACAATTTTTGTGGAACGTAAAATGGACCCCGGCAATACTTTTCCCTGGGTAGAAGTGTTAGACCAAGTTGATCTGATCAAACAAATCCCGCCGTTTGTTTTTCGCGATGATGACAGACCGGAATATAATAACAATGTATCTTTAGATGAACTGGAAACGATGCTTAAAAGCGATAACATCACCATGATTGATGTACGCTTAAAAGAAGATTTCGCCCTTGATCCTATATTAATTCCCGGTGCAGAATATAAAGACCCCGAAAACATTAGCCAGTGGTCACAGTCAGTACCTTATGGCAAAAAAGTTGTCCTTTACTGCGTAAAAGGCGCATGGGTAAGTCACAAAGCAGCCACATACCTCAGAAAACAGGGATACGATGTCAGCACCTTAGAGGGTGGCATTCGAGATTGGAAAGTGGCAAACGGGAAGTAGTTTAATCCATCTGTGCATTTAAGTTATGACCACGTTTGCTTTGGGCCTCTATAAAGACGCGTTTTATTTCTGG
>JABIPV010000379.1 GCA_018699075.1 Kordiimonadaceae bacterium
AAATGGAAATAAAATTTATGCTTGAGTTACGCCCAAACTGCGAACATTGTGATAAAGACCTGCCATATGGTGCAGAAGATGCCATGATTTGTACGTTTGAATGTACATTTTGTACAGACTGTGTGGACAATGTCTATAAAGGAAAATGTCCAAATTGTGGTGGCAATTTCACCGAGCGACCTATAAGGCCGAGCAATTTAATTGAAAAATATCCGCCATCAACAAAACGAATATTAAAAAGTTAATTTTAAATGTTCTTCAGCAGCAATTTTTTCCTGCTGAAGCTTAAGTCTCGGGTCATATAAAAATGTGCCGAACGGAATGATTGATACAATAAAAACCCAAAAGAACTGCCCGACAGTAATTTTACGCCTGACAAGCGTATCAAGGGCAATGACTAAATATGTAATGAATAAATAACCATGGGTTAAACCAACATAATAGCTAAACTCTGCCATTCCCATATAGTATTTGAGCGGCATTGAAATAAAAAGTAACGTCAAAAATGAAAGCCCTTCGATAAAGGCGATGGTTCTTAATCGTTGAATAGGGTCTTTTAATTTACCAAACATTTCTTTTCCTAAAACACATAAAAAAAAGAGGCTTATTCTATAATAAGCCTCAAGTAAAGGCTCATTAGTAACAAAGCTTAATACAACTTCTACAAAATGTTCTTCAAAAGCCTAATTTATTAGTCTGCTTCGTTTAAAATTCTATTTGCTCTAAACATCTGGTCAGCACCCTGAAGAATTTTTAAACGCAATTGTTTATTGTAATTTGGATTATTATTTAAAAATTCTCTGACATTATTTACGGCACTATCCGTTTGATAATTTTTTAAAGTGACACCAAGCCATCTGCCTGGGAAAAAGATATCGCCTGTAATTTGAATTTCCTGCAATAACTCAAGACTTGGGGCAATGTATTTTTCTGAACTCTCAACACGTAAAGGATGATGGAGATAGGAAAGGGCGGTTAACACCCAAGATTCAGTTGCACGATTTTTTTCATCTTTAAGAAGTTCAAAAAAATCATCGCGTACTTTTTGGTCAGGTGAAAGAGCGTAACGGATAAAATTAAACCGTCTAATCCTGTCTGGGGCCTTAATACGGGTCATTTGAGCTTGAATTATTTGATTAGCTTGTGAGGGTAATTTAATCGCGAGGATTGCGGCTAATTCAGTATAATCACGTGTTGATAAATCCAATCCACTAACTTGGAATGTTTGTTGCCAAATATCATGCAACTTTGTAAGGCTTTCATCCGTTAACGCTATATCAGAGAAAGCTTTAAAGAATATTTTCCTTTCGCCACTAACGCGACCATCAACGATTATTGCTTCCCAGAGTGTCTTTTCAAGGGAAGGGGCCACATCGCGTCTAACTTCTGGAGATAGTAGTGACCAGTATACGCTTAATAATTGGCGCATTAAATGACGAATAATTAATTGATTATCTTCACGATCAACTGCCCATTTTATGAGTTCTACATATTCAATTGCCGATACGGTACCATTTCCTTCAATTAGCTGTTCATAGAGGCTAACGAAGGCCGCGGCCTTCTCAAGGTCCGCTAGTTCATCCCATTTTTCTTGTATCAAGTTCTTATCGATAGGAAATAAGCCATACCCCATTCCATTAGAATTTATTAATAATGAGCCTTGTGTTTTTGCTTCTATGTTAAGAGCTTTTGCTTCATATGTAACTTCGAATGGTGCAGAACCATTTTTAAGCTCAAACCCTTGTGGCCATTGACGTCCCATATTTAAAGGATCATCTTGACTAAGGATAATTTCATCATTGCTGTTATCCACCTTAAAAGTCGGACGTCCCGGTGTATTAACCCACACTTCGCTCCAGGCCTTTAAATCCTGTTCTGAACGTTTATCTAGTATCTCGATCAGGTTCGGCCAAGTGGCATTGGAAAAGGCATATGTCTTTAAATATTCGCGAATGCCATCACGGAAATTATCTTCGCCTAACATCTTTTCCAATTGGCGCATCATAATCGGTGCTTTGTTATAAATAATTGCGCCATACATGCTTCCGGCTTCATTCAAATTCGGTAGTTCCTGGCGGATAGGATTTGGACCTTCGGACCTATCGACTGCGTAAGCACCCGGATGAAGCCTTAGATGCGAGCGTAAATCATGATTAATTTCTGGAAAACTGGGATTTACCAATTTTGCAGACATAAAGTTTGCAAATACTTCTTTAGTCCACACATCATTGAACCAATCCATGGTCACAAGATCTCCAAACCACATATGCGATGTTTCATGACCAATTAAGGCTGCACGGGCCAATAAATCTGTTTTTGGTGGGTCTGAATCAAGCATCAATGTTCTAGCTTTATATTGAATAGCACCAACATGTTCCATGCCGCCAAATTGAAAACTTGGGATTAAAGCAAAACCAAATTTCTTGAAAGGATAATCAATGCCTGTATATTCAGCCATATAATCTAATGACGCTTTATGAAGTCTAAAAATTTCATCGACATTTTGGGCGACTTTTGCAGCCTCTGGCTCACGGTGGAGCATTGTCATTTCAACACCCTCTACATCCCTTACTATTTCTTCAAATCCACCCGCAACAAATGAAAATAAATAAGTGCTCATAACATTAGAACGTTCAAATTCTACTGTAGAGCGAAACTCACGGTCTGAGCGATTTTTTATGGGGGCGCTTGAGATCGCTTTCCAAACCTTTGGCATTATTAAAGTAAGATCAAAGGTTGCCTTTAAATTTGGTTGATCAAAGCTCGGAAATGACGTGCGCATTCTATCCGGAACAAAAAGTGTATATAAATAATTATCATTTCTATTAAGGGCACCATCGCCTGCGATATAGCTTAACTCAATTTCATTTTTGCCCACTTTTACATGATTTTTATCTATAACAATATGTTCATTATAATGATTAATGGGGCGCGTAATTCCATTGACGATTATTCTTTCAATCTTTGCACCGTCTTCTTTAAAATCAATTTGCAAATGATCGGATACATTATTCAAATTAAAACTAAAAACCTGATCTGCCCTAATTGGCTCTTCCGTTAGGGCAGGAATACGAAGTTCAAGATCATAATTAATATTGGATATAGAATTCTTCCGGTAAGTTGCAAGTTCCCATGAAACACCATTTACGACAGGAATAGGTACAGGTTGTTCCTGTGCTTTTAAAGGTAACATACTGATTATAAATAAAATAACACTTAAATAACGCATCTCAATTAGGTCCTATATTCGTTTTACATTTTCAATTTGTTTAATCATTTTTAAATATTAATTTTCTTAGATTTAAAAGTTATCATTCACCATTAAGAAATTCAATATGTCATTGCTGTAATTTAATCGCGCAGTTATAGTCTAACCAGAATCAATATACCATTTCAGATACATTATCATCACAGTCAATCATTAGGCCACAACTCATGTCAGATATAAAACTAGAACGCAAGATTGTCTGGCTTGCGGGCTTAATTCAGCTGGCTCATGTTCTTGATTTTATGATCATAATGCCGTTAGGTCCCGATCTGACAACTGCCATCGACATACCTTCATCGAAAATGGGACTTTTAGGGGGGAGTTATACTTTTGCCGCGACTATTTCAGGAATTGCCTTCGCCAGATATCTTGATCGATACGACAGAAAAAATGCAGTATTGTTTTTCTTGATTGGTCTCGTCATCAGTACTTTTCTTTGTACGTTTGCATGGGATACCAACAGTATGCTTTTCGCACGTACAGTAGCGGGGTTCTTTGGTGGACCAGTGACGGCTTTAAGCCTTTCAATGGTTGTTGATAAAGTTCCAGTTGAAAGACGTGGTCGTGCCATTGCGATTGTTACAAGCGCTTTTACGGTTTCTTCTGTATTCGGAATCCCACTTGCCCTTGAACTTGCCCTAAAATTTAATTGGCAGGCGCCATTTTATACCGTTGCTATATTAGGTATATTAATCATTGTTGGTATCATATTGATGCTTCCGCCTATGAGCGATCATATAGATAAAAATAGTAAAGAACCACAAACTGTTCCTATTTGGCCTATGTTAAAACGGCGCGAAATACAGCTCTCTTTTCTTTTGTTAGCATTATTATCTTTCGCACAATTTTCTCTATTTTCGGCAACGGTAAACTATTTTGTATTTAATCTTGGCTTTGCACGTGAAGGCTTAAGTGAAATTTATGTTGTTGGTGGTGTTTTAAGTTTCATTGTCATGATGCTTACTGGGCGTATTATTGATTTATACGGCAATAGATTACTTTCTATAGTCATAACGGCTTTTTATGTTTGTATATTGGCAGATGGCTTTTTACATATACCTATTATGCCCATTATGGCCGTTTTTAGCCTCTTTATGATGTCCGCGGCAATTATGGGGGTTATTTGTTCCACCATTGCTAGTGAAGCCCCGGGAGAGCGAGAAAGAGCTGCATTTATGTCATTGCAAACCACATTTAGAAATATGGCCGCAGGGGCAGGCGGCCTTGTTGCCTCATGGGTATTAATCAGTGATGAAAATGAACGGCTCACTAACGTTCCTATCATTGCATCAATTGCTATTATATGCATTATACTTTTACCTATAATAATCATAACTCTAAGGCGCGAGTTAAATTTAAAAAACTTAAAGTAAGGATATTAAAATGACAGATCATACTATTGAAACGTCTGTCGACGTAAGCGAAGAAAAAATTCACTGGAAACAAGATATTAGTTATGGTGACTATTTGGATCTTAATCAAATTCTTAGTGCGCAAAATTTACGCTCGGATAGTCATGATGAAATGATGTTTATTATCATTCATCAAGCATCCGAACTATGGATGAAGCTTTGTATTCATGAATTGGGTGAAGCAATGAACAAAGTGAAGAATGATGAAATTGGTCCCGCAATGAAAATGATTGCCCGAATTGCCCGTATTCAGGAACAGCTAACTCAATCATGGAATATCCTATCAACCATGACGCCTAAAGATTACATTGGCTTTCGTGACAGCTTAGGACAAAGTTCAGGTTTCCAATCATATCAATATAGAATAATGGAATTTGCCCTTGGTAATAAAAATGCAGCGATGATAAAAGCCCACAAAGAACACCCTGAGCGTTATCAAGCCGTAAAAGGAGCACTAAATGCTCCTAGTTTGTATGATTTAACATTGCAGCTTCTGGCACGCCGTGGCTTTAGTATTCCCAAAAGCCATTTATCGCGGGATTGGTCAGAACCGTATCAAGCAAATGATGACGTGGAAAAAGCCTGGAAGGAAATCTATACAAACGGCGACACTCACTGGGAATTATATGAGTGGGCAGAAAAACTTGTTGATCTTGAACATAGATTTCAAACATGGCGTTTCAGCCATATGAAAACAGTTGAGAGAATAATAGGTTACAGAAGAGGGACGGGTGGCACTGCCGGCGTTCATTATTTGATGAAAGCATTAGATTTAAGGTTCTTCCCAGAATTATGGAACGTTAGAACCGTCTTATAAAAAAGGCGGTATGGATAAATCCACACCGCCTTAGACTCATAATATACTCAGTACTAACTTAAATTTTTCTAATTTCATGGAAGAATTCTTCAATATCTTTCTTCAATGTTTCAGAAATTCTTCCCATTTCTGATGATGCAGTCAGAACATCTTGTCCTGCATTACCGGTTTCATCAGCTTCATTCGCAACCAGTGAAATATTTTGTGAAATATCTGCGGTACCAACGGCAACTTGCTGAATATTTTCAGATATTTCAGTAGTGGCGCGTGATTGTTCTTGAACTGCTTGGGCAATCGTCAAGGTGCTTTGATTTGATTCTTCAATAACCGCTTGAATTGCTTTAATACTATTCACCGTATCGTCTGTTAAAGATTGCATTTCATTAATGTGATTTGAAATTTCTTCTGTGGCACTTCCAGTTTGTCCCGCAAGTGCTTTCACTTCATTCGCTACCACAGCAAAACCTTTACCTGCTTCACCAGCACGCGCACTTTCGATTGTCGCATTTAGTGCAAGTAAGTTCGTTTGACTAGCAATGTCATTAATCAATCCAATAACTTCATTAATGCGGCTTGCTGACTGTGCAAGTTTGTTAATCGCTTCACTACTATTATTAGCTTCATTTAAAGAACGTTCTGCGATGGCATTTGCACTTTCCACCTGTCGATTAATTTCACCAACCGATGCGGTTAATTCTTCTGCGGATGCCGCAACAGTTTGAACATTACTACTTGTTTGTTCAGATGCTGAGGCAACATCAGACGAGCGATTTTTAGTGCTGTCTGAAATAATTACCATTTGATTTGCTGTTGCTTCAAGTT
>JABIPV010000251.1 GCA_018699075.1 Kordiimonadaceae bacterium
AAGATCATATAATTAAATTCAAGAAACGTTAGTGGGTTTTCACGGTCAAGGCGCATTTTGACACTTTCAAAAGTCATCATGCGGTTAATGGTGAAATGAGGGCCTACATCACGTAAAAAATCAACATATTGAAGTTCATCAAGCCAATCTGCATTATTTGGCATAATTGCATCAGTTGGTCCGTCACCAAATGTCAGATATTTTTTAAAAACGTCTTTAATTCCGTTCATGTTTTCGTTGATTTTCTCAACGGTGAGCATTTGACGGCTTTCGTCTTTACCGCTTGGGTCGCCAATTTTTGTGGTGCCGCCACCCATAAGGGCAATCGGTTTATGACCAGTTTTTTGTAAATGACGTAGCATCATAATTTGTACCAGCGAGCCAACATGTAAACTACTAGCCGTACAATCAAAACCGATATAAGCAGGAATTATTTCAGATTGAAGTCTTTTATCCAATGCTTCTGGATCGGTACATTGATGAATAAAACCTCTTTCCTTCATTACTTGAAGAAATTCTGATTTAGGCGTGTAATCTTCTAAACTATCGGTCATAATATTGCCATCTGTTCTGGTATATGTTTATCTATGAAAACTCATGTAACATAACTTTGCCAACGATTGAAACGGAATTTTTTAAGTATGTCAAAAAATAATACTGAAATATTGGCCTTGGGGCTTATGAGCGGAACTTCTTTGGACGGTATTGATGCTGCACTCATTAAAAGCAATGGGGATAAAGTTATCCGTTACGGCAAGCCATATCAAATCAGCTATAGTGCTGCAGAAAAAGTGGCTCTGCATAATGGACTTAGTGAAGCCAGGCAAGTTGGAGCACCAACAGATCAAAACTCCTTAATAAATCAACTGGAAAATATGATCACCAACCGTCATATCGATGCGGTTAGGGGGTTACTTGATTTAAATAGTCTGAAAAGTGATGATATTGATATCATAGGGTTTCATGGACAAACCATCCTTCATGGTCCTGATGAGGGATGGACATGGCAAATCGGTTTGGGCAAAAGACTAGCTGAAGAACTGGGGATAACAGTTGTAAATGATTTTAGGCGAAACGACATGGAACAAGGTGGGCAAGGCGCGCCATTTGTGCCCATTTACCACCATGCAATTATGAAAAATTTTGACCTTGAATATCCTGTAGCATTTTTAAATGTCGGTGGGGTTGGGAACATGACGTGGATCGGAAGTGATAAAGAAAAAGAACTTATTGCTTTTGATACAGGGCCCGGCAACGCGCTCTTGGATGATTGGGTTGCCCAACAGAGCGATAATGTAATTGATCAAGATGGGGTTTATTCGAAGCTGGGTAAAGTGGATGGATCAATAGTTGATAAATGGTTGGAAAACGATTATTTCAATTTAGTTCCTCCTAAGTCCCTCGATAGAAATAACTTTGATGTTGAAGGGTTAAACTCTTTATCGTTAGAAGACGGTGCCGCGACGCTCTGTTCATTTACAGCCAGAACCATCAAAGAGGGTGAACGCAAATGCCCATCAAAGGTTAAAAGTTGGTTTGTATGTGGTGGGGGTGTCCAAAACCCAACCATCATGAAAATGTTAGAGGACACATTAGACGGCAAAGTAAGGTCCGTAAATGAGTTGGGTTTTAATAGTGAATTTGTTGAGGCAGAAGCGTTTGCATATCTTGCGGTGCGAAAATTATACGATCTGCCGGTAACATTTCCAGGGACGACGGGGGTAAATGCGCCGTCCACTGGTGGCGTGATTAATACACCTACTTAATAGCCGAGGCGCATGGTTAGATATTTATCAATGCTTTGAACAAGTGGTTGATGATGTTCTTCATAAAAATGACTGGCACCTTCGATTTTATCATAATCAATGGTGATGCCTTTTTGTGCTTGAAGTTTTTCAACTAGCTTGAGTACTGAATATTCACTAACGACCGTATCTTCGGTTCCTTGTGTAATCAAGCCCGAAGACGGACATGGTGCAAGGAATGAAAAATCATATAAATTAGCTGGCGGTGAAACCGATAAAAATCCACTAATTTCAGGACGACGCATTAAAAGCTGCATTCCGATCCATGCACCAAAAGAAAAACCAGCAATCCAAACTTGCGGTGAATCGCGATTTACTGTGTGAAGCCAATCAAGGGCAGATGCAGCGTCACTAAGTTCGCCAATGCCGCTGTCATAAATGCCTTCGCTACGGCCAATGCCGCGGAAATTAAAACGAAGAACGGAAAAACCTCTTCGTACAAAAGAATGATAAAGATAGTAACAAATTTTACTGTTCATATTCCCGTTAAACTGTGGGTCAGCATGAAGCACTAGGGCAATTGGTGCGTTATCTTGTTTACTTGGGTGGTAGCGGCCTTCTAGACGACCTTCCGGTCCGTTGATAATGACTTCTGGCATATTAAGTTTAACCTAAAAATATAAATAATTGTGGTATAGTTGAAAGAATAAAAATACCTTATTGATGTAATCGCTTTCTTATAGCATAAAACCATAGTGAAATTTCAACTACGAAATTCAAAAATGATGAAATAATGGCCTAAATCCAATATTTTGGCCCTTTTTGTTAGATAAAGAGGCACAATTGTTAAAAAAAGAAATGATTTATCTCGATTATAATGCAACGGCGCCCATCCGGCCCGAGGTAATTGACGTTATGGTTGATGTTATGAATGAAGGTGGAAACCCTTCTTCTGTGCATGGGATTGGTAGAGTTGCCAAATCAAGAATGGAAGAAGCACGCTCGACCATTGCGAAGATGATAAATTGCCGTTCGCAAATGGTTATTTTTACTTCCGGTGGGACAGAAGCCAATAATATGGCGGTTCTAACTTGCGGCCGTAATCGTTTAATCACATCAAATACAGAACATGACTCCGTTAGAAGTGCTTCAAGCCGTTTTGACGGCACAGTAGATGTGATTAATGTTGATGCAAATGGGGTTGTTGATCTTGTCCAATTGACTGAACAGTTAAAGACGGATGGGGAGAATACGATTGTTTCAATTATTTTTGCCAATAATGAAACCGGTGTATTGCAAGACATAAAGAAAATTTCTCAATTATGTCATGATGCGGGAGCTTTACTCCATATTGATGCCATCCAGGCATTGGCAAAAGTCGAGATTGATTTCATGGAAATGGGACCAGATATGATGAGCATATCGTCCCATAAAATTGGTGGACCACAAGGGGTAGGTGCACTGGTTGCACTAGAAAAATTACCGATAAAGTCATTTGTTATGGGTGGTGGTCAGGAAGTGGGTCGACGTGGTGGTACCGAAAACATTGCCGGCATTGCTGGCTTTGCCAAGGCGGTTTCCATGGTTCCAGTGTCACTTATAAAAATGGCTGAACTTAAAGAATGGCGTGACAATGTGGAAGAAAAATTATTAAGTCACGCCTCCGGCGCTCTTTTCCTTGGTCAAAAAGCCAAGCGATTGCCAAATGTTTCGATGATTTATATGCCGGATGTGATGAGTGAAACACAGGTAATGAATTTTGATTTGCAAAATATTTGCGTTAGTGCGGGTTCAGCCTGTTCATCGGGAAAAGTGAAATCATCCCATGTCATTGATGCTATGTGTGACGATGAAAAGATTGCCCGTTCGACAATCCGCATGAGTTTTGGTTGGGGTAGTGAAAAATCAGACGGTGATGCCTTTGTTGAAAGCTGGCTTAAGCAGTATAAAAGAAAGCACGCCCTATAATGGCAGTAAAATTACCAATATATTTGGATTATCAGGCAACCACACCAATTGATCAGCGTGTGCTCGAGGCTATGATGCCTTATCTGACAACACATTTCGGCAACCCGCATTCATCTGAACATAGCTTTGGCTGGCAAACAGAAGCGGTAGTTGAAATTGCTAGAAAGCAAGTAGCTGAGTTAATTGGAGCGCATGAGAGTGAAATAATTTTTACATCAGGTGCCACGGAATCAAATAATATTGCTATAAAAGGCACAGCTTACGGAGCCTATCCTAAAAGAAATCATATTATTACCGTAAAAACTGAACATGAATGTTTGCTCGCGTCAGCTAATTCATTAGAAAGTTCTGGCTTTGATGTTACATATCTTAGTATTTCTGATGAAGGACTTATTGACCTTAAAGAGCTGGAATTTGTCATAAGTGATAAGACATCCTTAGTATCGGTAATGGCAGTAAATAATGAAATAGGGACCATTCAAAATTTACAAAGAATTGGTGAAATATGTCTTTCAAAAAATGTATTATTTCATTCAGATGCAGCACAAGCCGTTGGTAAAATTCCGCTTGATGTAGATAAAATGAACATCGATATAATGAGCATTTCAGGTCATAAAATTTATGGCCCAAAAGGAATAGGTGCCCTGTATGTTAGAAAAGGTACACGCGTTATTCCATTATTTGATGGCGGCGGACAGGAAAAGGGACTGCGCTCTGGTACATTGTCACCCGCGTTATGTGCAGGAATAGGAAAGGCGTGTGAATTAGCAGGCCAAGACATGCAAAAGGATCAAGCACATGTGGATGAATTATCAAGTCTATTAATTGATAAACTTTCATCCGGACTGGATAATGCATCTATCAATGGGGGCATTGGTAAACGATATTTCGGTAACTTAAATTTAAAATTTTCAGGCGTAAAAAGTGATCTACTTGTGGCTGACCTTAAAGATATTGCCATTTCTACTGGTTCTGCGTGTTCTTCCGCAAAGGCCAGATCATCATATGTATTAAGTGCACTTGGGCTTTCTGAAAATGAAATTGCTTCATCGGTTCGTATTGGGATAGGGCGAATGACCACAGTCGAAGAAATTGAGTATGCTGCGGATCACATTATTAAATGTGTGAAAAATTTACTTTAAGAAATCAAGTAATATTTTTGAAAACTCTTGCGGTTTTTCTGAATGTAACCAGTGCCCGCAATCATCAATGGTTTCGATTTTTGCATTTGGAAAAAATTCTAATGTTTCCGGTACATATTGATCTTCAACATATTCTGAATTTTCACCGCGAATGAACAACGTTTCTCCTTCATAAGAAATGCCCTCTGGGGCGGCGGAAATATGATCGTAATTTTTAATCAGTGCCGGAATATTTATCCGCCATTTAAAGTCGCCTTCATCCGTACGGATCAAATTTGTCAGTAAGAAAAGACGTACGCCAGCTTCATCAACATAATCTTTCAAAATTTGCTCAGCCTGACCGCGTGATTTTATTTGATCAAGGGGGATGGCGTTTAGGCCATCAAAAATAGTCTCATGATGGTGAGGGTATAAAACAGGCGCGATATCTCCAATTATCAGCTTATCAACACGGTCTGGATAACTTAAAGAAAATTGCATCGCTGTTTTGCCGCCCATTGAATGACCGAGTATATGTGCTTTATCAATGTTTTGGTTGTCCATAAAATCTAATACATCGCCTGCCATTAACGAATAAGTCATGTCATCAGAAAGGGGGGATGCGCCATGATTTCGAAGATCAAGACAGTGTACTTGGTAATCGCTGGCATAGAATTTGGCCAGTCCGCGAAAATTACTTGCTGAACCAAATAAACCATGGAGTATGATAAGCGGTGAGACATTCGTCGCCTCACCATATGTATCAAAATTTAATTTCATAATTAAAGATTAAACACCTTAATTGCGTTACTAGAGCGAACCGCCTTACATTGATCATCAGATAATGTTGCTGTATTTTCAAATGCACCTTTGGTATCAAATACTTGATGGGGCCAGTCGGTGCCGAACATCACGTGCTCATGCCCAACGATTGAGATCAGATACTGCATGGCTCTTGGATCATAATTGATGCAATCATAATAAATATGACGCAAATAATCAGTTGGTGAGCGCTTCATTTTACGTCTTTCAGGAAGTTCAACTTCATCACCTTTTTCAAAACGCCCAACTAAATAAGGTAACGCACCACCACCATGGGAAGCGATAATTTTTAAATTGGGATATTTATCATAAAACCCATCAAAAATCATACGTGTAATGGCAAGTGTTGTATCGAACATAAAACCAACAGACCAACTTAAATCATAACTGCCCATATCCATATCAAGTGCGCCCGGAGGATCAGTTGGGTGAACCAGTACCGGAAGTCCGCGATCATCTATCGCCTGCCAAATTGGCGCGAAAAATGGATCTGTGAGACTACGTCCTGCGATATTGGCCAAAACCATAACACCGCTGGCACCAAGCGCACATGAGCGTTCAAGTTCCATTACTGCTTTCTCAGGATATTCCCACGGAAGAGAAGTATACCAGCGAATGCGGTCTGGGTATTTTGTTTGTGCTTCAACCATACTGTCATTTGATGCGACGGCTGCAGCGCAGCTGATTTCTTCACCGCCCCAATAAACATTCGGACATGTGAGCGAGACAATGGAAATATCAATACCAGTGGCATCCATTTGTTTAACACGAAGGTCATAATCAAAATGTCCCGGCTGAGGGAAAGCAACTGGCGTGTTTTTCTTAAAAATTTCTTCCTTGCCGTCTGGACGTAATTGAATGTTATAGTCTCCACCATGTTTACGCATAATTTCGTACCATTCACGGGTATAGGCATGTGTGTGGACGTCAATGACAGTCATTTTATATTACTCCAATTTTACAGATTAAATATGCGTTCAGCATTGTCGCCGCGCACTTTGTGTTTTACATCTTCGGGCAGATTATTCACCCGGGCCAAACAGCCTTCCATGTCGCCAAGGTTAAATGGATAGTCTGAACCATAAAGAACATGATCAGGGGTGCCGACTTTAACACATAGCTCCAACGATTCTTGTGCGTATGTCACACTATCATAATAAATATGGCTTAAATATTCGCTTGGTCGTTTGCTTATTTTCACTTTTGCCCGTTCCGTTGTATCAAACACCCGATCAAACCTTCCCGCCAGATAGGGCAGCGTCGCCCCCGCATGCGAGGCGATAATTTTAAGGTTCGGATAACGTTCAAAGAAACCATCAAATATCATTTTTGATATAGCCAGTGTGGTATCAATCATAAACCCAGTTGAAGCAATAAGCGCGTATCTGTCCAGTTCCATAAGTTCCGTACCAATAGGGTATGTTGGATGCACTAACACCGGAAGTGCGCGATTATCAAGTTCTTGCCACACAGGGGCGAAGTCGGGGTCCGTTAAATGTCGACCATTGATGCTGCCATGAACTATTGCGGCTACTGCGCCAAGATCACAGGCGCGTTTAATTTCCTCTACAGCCAGCTCAGGTGTTTCCCATGGTAGAACCGCCATCCAGCGGATATGCTGTGGATGATCTTTCTGGGCTTGCGCAAATTCATTGTTGGTCATTTGTGCTGCTTCAAGGCAGACTTCGCCTTTACCCCAAATCACACCGGGCGGTGGCATGGAAACAATTGCCATATCAACGCCTGCTTTTTCCATATTCTTAACACGGAGTTCAAAATCAAAATGTGGTGGCTCAAGC
>JABIPV010000291.1 GCA_018699075.1 Kordiimonadaceae bacterium
GGGTTTCTAGGTGATAGAGGCCTTCTGCGGATCCTTTTGAGAGGCGTTTTATGTATATGGGCCCGTCTGTTACTTTAATGATGCATTGTTTACCAATGCATTCTCTTTCGTCAATATCCATGCCATTGCGAATATAAAAAATGATGTCTCCATTTTCATAAGCTGGGTACATACTGTCGCCTGATACTTTTACGGCAACCGATGTTTCATTAAGGCCGGGCGGGGTTTCAACTTCTTCCATTCCGTCGCCGTGAGCATAATCATCAAAAGGAATATTGAGGCCACCTGCACCAACATATCCCACAACCGATGTCACACGGGGATTATCATGAAGAACATCCGTGCCAAGCAAGTAATCTGTCGTACATTTGAAATATTCGGAAAGGGAACGGATATGATCATGTTCAGGTTCATCAATACCCGCTTCCCAACGGGAAATGGTTGATTGTTTAACACCCATCAATTTACCGATTTCGGTTTGATTGATATTCTTGACTGACTTACGCATTTGTTTAAGGCGTTCGCCGAATTTTTGTTTTGCTGAAGAATCCATACGTATACCGTATATGCTTTGAACGGATATTATAACGGATATTTGCGTATATAATTATGACACAGAGCATAAAACTGATTCTGGGTAGTGTGGTTCCTGTTTATAGGGTTCAGTTGAGATTGCTGCGGCCATTGTTCAACGGTGTGGGTTTGAAAGCTCTGTAAATAAGTAATTAGAATTGGGGAGGAATAATAAATATAATCGTCAGTGTTTTATAAATTTTATCTGATGTCTTCCACTTAACACAATTCAAATTACAGCAGTATAGAGCGTTCTCCTGCGTTTTATACAAACTCGAATGGGTGAGGAGAGGTAGTTGCCTCACCCATTCATTTTATTAAATATTATTTTTTAATTCGCCCTTGAGCTTTGGCGGAAATGGAACCTTTATGGCTGATATATATGAAGAATATTCGAGATTGGCGTGACAGCACATTGATGCTCAGTTTTGAAGAAAAGGGATATTTCGATGAACTTATCAATTTAATTTATATCTATGATGATTGTCTGCCAGATAATGACGACCTGATTTGCCGTGCAATGCCGGTGAATAAAAAACTTCATTTAAGATTGAAACAAAAACTTCTTAAAGCGCACTTAGTTGCCATTAAAGATGGTTTTTATCATAACAAAAGATCATCGCAAGAAATTAAAAAAATCAATCAAATATCGTCAAAGAATAAAGTGAAAGCCCTTAAGCGCTGGGCTAAGCACCCGAAAAGAAGCAATAAATTATCTGCCACAGCAGTAGTGCAGGATCAACCAGACATAACAATTGAAGATGCAGATGCAGCACCCATGGCAATACTGAATCTGAATAGTGAAAGTGATGGTTTTATAAAACCTATAAAAATTAATACTAAAAAGAAGGATAAAAAAGATGAAACAAAATCACATACAAGAAAATGTAGGATCGAAGACGTCCTTGACCCCGATGGTGAAGTCCCTGCGGAATATAGAAAATATGCTGAGAGCCAAGGGTTATCGAAAGTCGACAGACTGTTTTGTGACTGGGCAAACTGGTGGGTTAGTGAAAATGGACGTAAAGCCGGTGAAAAGGATGGCTCGCCACCTGGAAAGCACGGGTACGTAAAGATGTCGACCGGCAATTGGCTCAAAGTGGACATAAAACGGGACAATCACGGGACCGCGGTTGTGCCACCACTACGGGGGCGCGATTGGCGCTTGATCGACACCGTAATCGACAGTCGCATCTATGACAGTGAAAAATCTGTAAAGATTAAAGAAAAAGACGAAAAATTCTGGGCAGAAATACTTATGCAAGGCTCGGCAGCGCTTGACGTTGCGCCCTTTGAGCATGTGTTAAGCAGAATGACACGACTTAAACCACAAAAGCCAACTCAACATATGGACGAGCAGGCGGTATCGGTGTTTTTAGAAGACATCTGCAGTCATCTAGAGCGTAGGGGTTACTCATATCATGCGATTGATCAAGGAATTAACACTTTAATTGAAAGAGAAGACGATAAATTCTTCCCAACAATGAAGGTGCTGTTGAAATATATTCATCCGCTTCACTGGCAATTAAAGCAACGGATAAAAAAGCTCCAAGAAATATTAAAGCAAAATCATAACAAAACAATATTACCATTTGATAATAAATAGATAAACTCAAACACAGTGGGGAAGATTAATGCACGTATCAATGACACAAGAAATTAAGAAAACCATTCTTTCCATGTTAGGGAATGGAGCGAATAATGGACGAATATCGTTAAAGTTTCCAGGAATAAGAAAGGCACAAATTGATCAAATCCGTAAAGAAAGTGCAAAAGGGACACCCGAAACACTCAACAAGATAAAACGTGATCCTTTACTTACCCTCTATAAAGCAGGAGAAATTGATTTAAACGAACTTTATGCTGCGGAATATATTCGCTACGCATTTACTTTAATTACTGCAGATGTGGTCATGCGGGTAATGAGTTTTGAAGGTTTTGTGGATTTATTTGGCGGTAAACCAACTGAAAGTGAAAGCCAACTTCAATCAAGAGTTCAAAAACAATATGCAGACTGGTTCGACGAGTGCACAAAGAAAATGATAAAGGTAGGACCAATCATTCATTTGCTTACCGAACCTGTCAGCTTAAGAGAAACAGACGCTTATTATAGGTATAGAAATGGTACTTCACGCAAATACGCCGTTAGAGGCTTAAAATTATACGTAGAAATGTTTAACCCTAATAAGGGCATTGATGTCTAACACGCCTTGGCAAAGTAATTATTTATGTTAGGGTGTTGTAAAATAATTAAGGGTGAGGTTATTCGTGGATATTGAGCAAATTACACCAGACATGTTGTGGTTCTTTGGTGTATTTTTTATAACAGTGGCACCGGTGCTACGGTTTAGGGAAAATTTTTTAGTACCCATGCAGGCTATGCTTCTGTCGTTTGGGTTTTATACGCAGGCTTTTTGGATGCCGGATTTCTTTGTCATTGGTGATTGGCTTTGGATTGTTATCATCTGCATCTTGATATTAATTTGCTATTTCATCTGCGGTTGGATTGTTCATTATATATGGGGTAAACATAGACTTTCCACTTGGATGGAGAAGGGGGCATTAATGCCACTTCTTATCGCATGGTTAAGGGGAAAAACATTTATAATTACGGATAATTATATTATAGAAATCAGACGCTTACGCATATTTGGCTTAACGTGGACGCAAGTGGCCGAAATTAAAGCAGAAGTAGATAACAATGGTGCAACATTATACTTCACAGATGCCATAAAAAGAGAAAAGGAAATTTTAAGCGTCTTTACAATTACAGATAAAGACACAAATTTTTCTCAACTAAACAGTTTGATGTACAATAATTTTCCTGATATCGATCAAAATTGGACAAACCAACAAGGCGAAAAAATATTATTTTCGCAGCCAATTGAAGGAAGTTAGATGTTTTTATTTATCATTATATTCATTGTTCCGCTTTGCACGGGGTTATATATCTGGCGGGAAAATGAGCCGGCAAAAATAGTCTATATGATATCATTTGCTGTTTCAATTGTTGCTATGTTGCTGTTGTTCCTTGAAATAAACTCATTAACAACTCTGATGGGTATTGGTTTATTTCTTGCATCTACCAGTTTTTTTGCAGGAACGTTTATGTCTTCATTCATAAGAGCTTACAAAAAACATAAAGCTGAAAATTAAATTATAGTAAATACCGTTTGAAAAACGAACTACGCGGTTTTTTGTTTTATAAACAGGCATATTATTAAAAAGAGGGTTATCCTTACTTATGGTTCCAATCGTCAGGGTTATCAGAATTATTGGGGCTGAGACCAATAATATCCCCGTCGGTATTAATGCCAAGCCCAAGAACGGTTCGGTTCGCGTAACAGAAGTATGCTGTAACTTGATTAACTTCTAGTATCTCACCATCTGTTACCCCTAAATCGCGAAGCTTGTTAATTGCCCTTTGTGATATTTCACTTGGTGATAGGGTTAAATATTTAGCATATTTAAGCATAGCAGCATGTTTTTTATCAAAAGCTTTTTTGGGTTCTTGAAGTTCAAGGGCCGCACGTATTTCTAAGGAACGTTCTTCATCACCAATAAGGCGCGCCATTCCGGAATAATGATGTTCGATGCAATAATGGCATTTATTAAGGATACTGACATAGGTACCAATGGCCTCAAGGAAGTGCTTTGGTAGCGTATTAGCGCTATGGTGAAGAACATACTTATAAACGCTCATATGTGCTTCCATTGTATGTGGACGCAGGCTATGAGCCATCATAATGTTATCAACATTATTATCCGGACCTTTAACGCGGTCATAAAGTTTTTTAAGTTTCCCCGTTGCTTCCTCGTAAGGAACAGTGTTTATCCAAGTCATTATTTTTAATCCTGATTGTTAAGTTGTCTATACAAGCAAATGAAATTCGTAATAGCAAGTAAAAAAATTAATAGTTCTTCAAAAAATCCAATAAACGCCTTGTATTACTGCATTCAGTTATATTGCCGTGCCAGACGGCGTAGAGGGGCATTTTTTGTACTTCCCAGTCCGGGAGAACTCTGACTAGACGTCCATCGGCGAGTTCTTCTTTAATTAGCCAATGTGCGGCTGTTGATATACCTAGCCCATAAAGTGCAAATTTTACCATGGCTTCAGCTGAATTTGCACTAATATTACCCTTGAGTTCCATATCTACGGTTTTGCCGTCTTTGACGAAAGTACGCATGCCTGGAAGCATATCATGTTTAATCCAGTTCCAGTCAATAAGGTCTTCGGGACATTTTGGCTCAGGGTGTTTGGCGTAATATTCTGGCGAGCAGGCCAATGTTCTTGATTTATCAGCAATTTTTCTGGCATTTAATGAACTGTCGGGAAGGGATCCCATGCGAAATGCCAAGTCAATGCCATCAGCCGTCAGGTCCATACGTGTATCAGAATACATCACATGCATTTCAATTTCTGGATTTAGTTTGCTAAAATCAGCTATTTGTTTGGTAATGATGTCGCTGGTCATTGAAAGGGGAAGAGTAATATTCAGTTTTCCTGTTGCAAGGTTATGACCGCTAACTTTATTTAGGCCCAGTTCTGCTTGATCAAGCATTTCTATTGCATGGTTATACAGAATTTCACCTTCTGTTGTTTTCGATAGTTTTCTAGTTGAACGGTATAGAAGAGTTGTGCCTAAACGTTCTTCAAGCTGTGATATTTGATAACTTACTACGGATGGTGAAAGGTTTAGGGCTGTTGCGGCGCCCCTAAATGAGCCTTTTTTTACGGTTTCAGCAAATATAGCCATCGCTTTTAAATCATCTATCATGACATTATCCATTACTTAAAATTTTAGAACAATAAAAATGAATTATTCTATCTAATTAAATTAAAAACAGAATGTTAAGGTGATGTCAATTAAATCATACAACAATATTTATAGGGTATTTAACATGTCTTTCATTTTTGCAATTGGCTTATATGCTTTTTCTATGTCCGCTTCACCGGGGCCAACAAATATAATTCTTTTTACTTCGGGGGTTAATCATGGATTTTTAAAATCCGTTCCTTTTGCCACTGGTGCTGTTTTTGGATATGTACTCCTCAATATATTTCTTGGTTTGGGAATTAGCGAATTTACAAAGCA
>JABIPV010000108.1 GCA_018699075.1 Kordiimonadaceae bacterium
ATCGTTGAAAAATTATTAAACTTAGACATGGAAGTAAAACTACAAAAATGCACAAAACACACAAAAATCATCATCCCTAGCGGCAGACAAACGATACAGAAGTTAGATCAAAATCTCATCACTTTAATCGCCAAAGCACACCTTTGGGCAAAAGACTTACATTCTGGAAAATTTTCAACAATGACCGAAATTGCAAATAAGCACGGCGTCAACAAAGCGGATCTAGGCAAACAAGTCCGACTCACCTATCTAGCCCCTGACATCATCACTGCCATAATGGAAGGCCGTCAACCACCGACACTGAAAGCAACCCACCTTCGCAAAGTAAGCAACCTTCCTACTAATTGGGATGAGCAAAGAAATTTGCTGAATTTTATATAAAAGCATCTCACAAAACAGAGGGCACTTATTAACGACGCAGAGACACTCGGACAATTATCATTAAAATCGCTTTACAAACAGTCTCTCAGCCCTCTATTACAAACAAATATACCTCGTAAGTATTTGATAAATAAACACTATACTAGAAGATGTGTGAATGGATTGTTTCGCTGGGGACTAGATGGTGGGCGGTACGAGGTTCGAACTTGTGACCTCCTCGATGTCAACGAGGCGCTCTACCACTGAGCTAACCGCCCACATAGGACATTCGAAAAGTGTTATACTCAATCCTCACAACAAAGCAAGCATTAACATCCTTAAAACAGTATATTTTGTTCATGGAACATTAAGCAAATATTTGCTAATCTAATTGAAAATAAGGATATTATTATGATCAATTTATTAAAATTATGCGGGTCTATTTTAATTTTAGCCAGTTTGATTGCTTGCGCACCTTCTGTGAAAAGCAATGTCACACGCTTTCATCAATTGCCTGCTGCTAATGGCACGTCAATTGAAGTAATTGCCATGGACCCTGCCCTGCAACAAAGCATAGAATTTGGCACTTATGCGCAAATGGTTGGACAAAAGTTGGGCGCCTTTGGTTATTCCCCTGCGAGTGGACAAGCAAGCAATTTGATTGCTGAAATATCTTATCATATTGAACCACTTCGCGATACGATCATTGAAGATCGCTCTCCCGTTTCAATAGGAGTTGGCATGGGAAGTGGACGATATGGACGACGCGGAGGCAGTTCCGTAGGTATCGGGATGTCAACCAGTTTAGGCTCATCTAATCAAAAGATAGAGTATATAAGTAGCTTGCAATTAAATATCGTACGTCTTAGTGATGGTAGTCGCCTATATGAAGGTAGAGTTGAAAATCTAGGGCGCAATCAAAATTTACAACAAGTAATGCCGCTTTTGATTGATGCTCTGTTCCAAAATTTTCCTGGTGAAAGCGGGACAACAAACACTATAAAACATACGACTAATTAGATAACAAATCTGGTAAATAAATAATAAATCTGGAAAAAATATGAGTTCTTCTTCTGCCTCCCCAAAGAAAAGCGACCGACTATCTGCGAGTAACCCATGTGTGGATACCCTAGAATTGCTTTCAAAAAGACGTTCATTAACGGTTAAAGATATGACCGCGCCGGGACCAAACGAGGACCAGTTAAAACAAATCCTTACCATTGGATCACGCGTACCCGATCATAAAAAACAAGTCCCATGGCGTTTTCTAACCATTGACGGAGAATGCCGCGCTGATATTGGCAAAACATTAAGAACCGTCTTCAAAAAAAATACCCCTGATGCAGATGAAGAATTACTAGATTTTGAAGAAAATAGACTTATGAGAGCACCACTTGTCATAGCAGTCATTTCAACTGCTTCACCAGAAAACCCAAAAGTACCAGAATGGGAACAAATTTTAACAGCTGGTGCGGTCTGTCAAAACATCCTCATCGCGGCCAACGCCATGGGCTATGCATCGCAATGGCTTTCTGAATGGTATTCTTATGATAATGAAGTACTTAAAGCACTCCATATATCATCAGATGAACGCATTGCTGGGTTTATATATATAGGCACGTCAATAAAGGAACCTTCAGAAAGAGGACGCCCTGATATTGAGAATATAACACAAAAGTGGTCGCGCTAAATTAACCAAAAGTTACAAACCATAATAACCATGTTTACGTCTTGATCGTTTTTAGATAAAGGCATTACTAATGCGGAAGACTTAATGTGTTTATTCTTTTTTTTGCCCATTGTATCAATTACATAATAAGGTTTCTTATTTTCAACACACCATCTTAATCTTTCAAGTGATGAAACATGTTCCTTAAGGTCACTCAACCTGCGGCCTTTTGGTTCGCCTAAAAGACTGGCACTTTTTGTACCGATTAATCTAACCATAAAATCATTTTCGTCAGGAAGATAATCAAACATTATAATGTGGGGTAAGATGGAAACAAAATCGTGTGGGCTAATATCACTGCGCGATGGCATGGTACGAGAGGATTTAATTTTTTTCCAATATTCAAAAAATTCTATTTGATACCTCGCCGTAAAATCGGCGGTATCAAAATCTGTCATAAACTCTACTTTATTACTCATAAACTAACCTTTTACTCAAATACTAAACATACCGTCAATTATAGTAAGCAAAGGATAACAAAAGGTTTATAAATAGATCAAATTAGCTGTTCTTTTGTTTTTAAGAATCTAAGGTCTGGATAATTTTCAATGGCCTTGTCTAAACGCCAAGCATTACGCGCTAGAAACACCGGAGAACCATTATGATCTTCGGCCATATTGGCTTTATTTGTATCGATAAATTTCTTCAGTTTATGTGGGTCATCTGCTTCAACCCATTGCGCCGTATAAAGTGACGTGGTTTCAAACCGGCAAGGTACATCATATTCTGTACGAATTCGGTCTGCCATCACTTCAAATTGCAGCACTCCGACAACACCGACATACCATTCGGCGCCGATTACAGGCTTGAATACTCTTGCGGCACCTTCCTCAGCAAGTTGATGAAGAGCACGGGCCAGATGCTTTGCTTTCATG
>JABIPV010000288.1 GCA_018699075.1 Kordiimonadaceae bacterium
AACCTCCTTGTAAAATGAGGTTATCGCCTACACGGAAATCCGCTCTGATTGGTTGCACCGACCACCAGAAAGGGCGATTTGATGGCAGGTCTCCTGACTCACGAATTAATCATAGCTCCCTACCTTCCCAGTTTCCCAGTGGTATAATAGGCCTACTCTTCGTTTACAGTTACGGGCATAGCAATGGAATTGATCAATTATGACCTCACCATTTTCCCTTTTCACCTTGAACCGAAATTCAAGGAACCATCGAAGTGAGATGTAACGCAGTTATTTTTAAAAGGCAATGAAAATCAGACAGTGCAAAAGAGGCAATTATTTAATTTAAGCCAAATTTGGACCTAATGCCGTAATTATCTATCGGCATTAAGGTTTTTCGATCTTCTGATTGTTTTTCAAGACAAATATTTAATTCGTTAATATCTTTATATTCACTTTGATATTTACAAAGTGCCAAAAATTCTATCGCCTGCATCGCCTAATCCTGGAACAATATAGCTTTTTTCGTTTAATTTTTCATCAATGGCCGCCGTATAAATTTGCACATCCGGATGCGCTTCATTCATTGCTTTAATACCTTCGGGGGCAGCCAGCAGGCATAAAAAAGTAATGTTTTTGGCTCCGGCCCGTTTTATTCTATCCAATGCGGCAATAGCAGAATTTCCTGTTGCGAGCATGGGATCAACAACTAGATTAAATCTCTCATCTAGATGATCCGGTGCTTTAAAATAATATTCCACCGCATGTAGATCATTTGGATCACGGTATAGTCCCACATGGCCCATTTTTGCCGTAGGAATTAAATCTAGCAAGCCTTGGGCCAGTCCTTCACCCGCCCTTAAAATGGAAAAAATACACATTTTCCGTCCCGCTAATTTATAGCCACTGGTTTTAGAAACTGGCGTTTCAATATCCCAATCCACTAATGGTAAATTGCGGCTCACTTCGTACCCAAGAAGCATACTTATTTCTTGTAACAGAGCCCGAAAAAGTGGCGGCGGCGTTTCTTTTTTACGCATTATCGAAAGTTTATGTTTAATCAACGGATGATCAACAAGTATGGTTCCACTCATCTTATTTTCCTTTATATCTTAACAACCAGTCGCCCTTTGCTACGTCCTTCAAGAAGATCGGCACAGGCGGAAGGCACTTCTGAAAATTTAATATCTGTGATGCTTTTTTCAAGTAAATTTAAATCCAGGTCGGTTGCAAGTCGCTTCCATGCCTTTTCCCGTTTTGAAATCGGGGCCATAACACTATCAATACCGATTAACTTTACGCCACGCAGAATGAACGGCATCACTGTAGAATTAAGTTCAAAGCCGCCAGCAAGACCGCAGGCACACACGGTTCCGTTATATTTTGTTTGTGCAATTGCCGTCGCCAATGTTTTACCGCCAACACAATCCACAACCCCTGCCCAGCGTTCTTTTTCCATTGGTTTTGCATCACGGTCTAATTCTTCACGACTTATTATTTCCTCTGCGCCTAGGGATTTTAGATATTCGGAATGTTCTGCGCGCCCTGTGACAGCAACAACTTTATAACCAAGCTTGGAAAGTATCATTATAGCAACTGAACCCACTCCGCCGGTTGCACCAGTGACCAATATTTCACCTTCATTTGTGCTTACACCATTATCTTCTAGTCCTTGAACACACAGCATCGCCGTATACCCAGCAGTTCCAATCGCCATTGCATGTCTATGGGATATGCCTTTAGGCAGTTTAACCAACCAATCTGCTGATACTCTTTGGCGTTTTGTGAAGGCCCCTTGCATAGTTTCTGATAAGCCAAAACCATTAACGATAATATCATCACCCGGTTGCCAAGCTTCATCTTGGCTACTGATCACTTTTCCTGCAATATCAATGCCGCAAATCATGGGAAAGGATCTTATAATTCTACCTTTTTTTGTAATTGCTAACGCATCTTTATAATTAATGGTCGAATAATCAACTTCCACAAGAACTGGAAGATCAGGCAAATCCGCTTCGGTAATTTCCTGAAAGGAAACTTCGTAGTCTCGGTCGCCTAACGCTGTCGCAATCAAGGCTTGAAAACCAGCACTCATTATTCGGTCCTAATCATTGTGGTAAGCATTTTTCGGGCGTGTGCGTATCAATTAAATAAGCTACTTTCCAACCGTCTTCATGTTTAACCAGTGTAAAATGATTTACCCCACAAGATTTTAATTCACCGTCAATCGCAATGGTAAAAGGCGCCCAGGCCGTCGCAAGCGGTCCTTCGACTTTAATTTCAACATCAAAAATTTGTTCGTCTGCCTGCCCTGGATTTAATGTATCTACCCAACCGATCCAATCTTCTGATTGTCCGCGGTCTACTGCTTTATCCGGTGCAATACGGTCCAATGCTGTATCCGATAAAATTAACGTTCTTAATTTTTCAGCATCACCTGCGCGCATGGCATCAAACACGTCCATCAGTAAAGCTTGAACTTCTTCCTCTGCCGTCGCCGCACTGGCCGTCGTTGTAATAGTAGTAAAGCTTAGCAGCATCAATAATGTTAGAAACTTAGTGGAAAATTTTATCATTTTCATATCCTTGATCCTTGAAATTTATTATTTATTCTATTCATTTTATAGACTATCAAATCTCTACCAAGAAGTGAGCCTCATCATTCTGTATTGGTAGCTATGGCTAGGCGCTATATCCTGTAATCGCTTTAACTTCCAGATAATCAAGCAAGCCCCAGACGCCTTTTTCACGGCCATTACCAGATTGTTTATATCCACCGAAAGGCGTGCTACCATTTCCGCCCTTATAATTAATAGCAACTTGACCAGCGCGAATTTTTGTCGCGACATCACGTGCATGATCCATATTATCTGAACTTACATAACCAGCAAGGCCATAATCCGTATCATTAGCAATTTCAATAGCCTCTTCTTCGGTGTCATAACCGATAAGCGTTATTACAGGACCGAATATTTCTTCCCGTGCGATGGTCATATTATTATGAGCATTGGCGAATACAGTGACCTTTACATAATAACCTTTTGGCAAATGGTCAGGGCGGCCTGTACCACCAGCAACAAGTGTTGCTCCTTCATCAATGCCTTTTTGGATAAGGCCTTGGATTTTATCAAACTGTACTTTGCTAATCACAGGACCAAGATCAGTATTTTTATCTGACGGATCACCAATGATTAGTCCTTCCGCAGCAGAGCGCGCGGCTTCAATCGCAATTTCCATACTTTCATTTGGCACCAACATGCGCGTTGGTGCATTACATGATTGACCACTGTTATTCATACAGAACCGCACACCATCCGCAACGGCCTGCGCTACATCAGTATCGCGTAAAATAATATTAGCGGATTTTCCACCAAGTTCTTGGCTTACTCTTTTCACTGTATCCGCTGAGGTTTTTGCCACAGCAACACCGCCACGTGTGGACCCTGTAAAGGACATCATATGAATATCACTGTGCGCTGACATGGCTTCACCAACATCAGGACCATTACCGTTAATAAGATTAAATACGCCTGCGGGGACACCAGCTTCATGTAGCACTTCGGCAAGGATCATCGCGTCTAACGGGGCAATTTCACTAGGCTTTAATACCATTGTGCAACCCGTTGCAAGTGCCGGAGCAACTTTAATTGCCACCTGATTCATTGGCCAATTCCA
>JABIPV010000057.1 GCA_018699075.1 Kordiimonadaceae bacterium
AAAATAATAATTCTTAGTTAGAAACAGGAACCTGTGGAACAACTGGTAACTCTGGTACTGTTTCTTCAATTGCTGCTGGTGCTACGGCGCCATCAAGAACGGAAGATGTTTCCGAATCTTGTTTCGCCATCCAAGCCAAAATCAAGCTTGTTACAAAAAAACAACCAACAATAATTGTTGTAAGTCTCGTCAACAGATTTGCTGCTGAACGCCCGGACATCATGCTACCTTGACCACCACCACCAATTCCAAGGGCTCCGCCTTCGGATTGTTGTAATAATACGGTGATAACAAGGGCTATTGCTAACATCAGGTGTATAACAAGAACAACTTCTTGCATCTTTTCTACTCTCTCATTTAAAAAATTCGCTTAAAATTATAGATAGCGACATTTTAGTTATTTACAAGAGGCTTTTACTCTAAACAAAGCCCTCTGGCTAGTCTAAATTTTAGCCAATTTGATCATATGCTGAAATAATTCCATAAAAGTCGTCCGCTTTAAGGCTTGCGCCACCTACAAGTGCGCCATTTACATTAGGCACAGACATAAGTTCATGGGCATTTGAAGCTTTCACGGAACCGCCGTATAAAATGTTGATTTGCGAACCACCCACGCCAAAACGTTCGATCAATACATCGCGAACCGCTTTATGCACTTCTTCCACATCCGCGGCCGTTGGCGTTAGACCGGAACCAATTGCCCAAACGGGTTCATAGGCAATAATCGTATTTTCAATAACGGCATCACCCGGGATCGAAGCCCTTACTTGGTTAGTCACTACATTCAAGGCTTCCCCTGCTTTACGTTCTTCAATTGTTTCCCCCACGCAAATGATCGCCATTAGTCCGCTCTTTTGCACGGCAATTGCTTTTGCTTTTACAGTGTCATTGCTTTCACCGTGATCTGCACGACGTTCAGAATGACCGACAATAATATGCCCGCAGCCTAAATCCTTAATCATTGCAGCAGAAATATCACCCGTATGAGCACCACTGGCATTTGCGTGACAGTCCTGGGCGCCGATTGCCACATGATCCGCGTTTAAATCACAAAGTGTACTAATCAACGTAAATGATGGACAAATAAGTACATCGCACATGGCGCCATTATCATCAATCAAGTCATTTAATTTTGTAATTTCAGCGGCAGCCGATTTAAGACCGTTCATTTTCCAGTTGCCAGCGACAAGCGCTTTTGGTGCAGTCATTTTGAAGGAATTCCTTTTTAATTTGTTATTATTAGTCTGACTAGCAGATATTTATTCACTTTTCTATATGGTTTTCAGTTTTTATCGTTCTTTTAAGGTTGCGATTAAAGGACGAGGTAACTATTATGCCGCACTTATACTAAAACGATTATGATATTATTACATGATTGTGCCAACAATTTACAAAATAAAATAGGTTATTTTAATGTTTGAATTTTTCAGAAAAGGCGTTGCCTCTTGGTTTGCCGGTCTCCTTTTAGCACTACTCATCGCCAGTTTCGCCCTTTGGGGTATTGGTGATCCCATGAGCACCCTTGGATCCAGTGAAATTGCAGAAGTAGGTGATGAAAAAATCACACCAAATGATTTTGCCCGCTCATTTGAAAATGAATGGCAACAATCACAACAACGTTTTGGCCAAAGCTTCACAAAAGAGCTCGCCATTCAATTTGGATTTGGCACTCAGGTCGTCACCCGGATGGCAGAACTTAAAGGTTATGATGTTGAAGCCAAAAACCTTGGCCTTCGTGTTACCGACGAAGATTTACGCAATTATATTATTAGCTTCCCCGCGTTTCAAAATGCTGACGGGTCTTTTAACCGTATTCAATTTGAACAAATTGCCCGTTATCAAGGAAGCAGTATTAGTGAATTTGAAGAAACAATGCGGTCCGACCTTGCCCGTAAGCAACTTATCGACAGCATAATGAACAACATAAAAGCCCCTGATATTTCAACGGATACTTTAAATAAGTATATTACAGAAAAAAGAGTAGCTGAAATTTTAACCATTCCTGCAAGCACTATGACAGCAATTGGTCAATATACGGACGAAGATATTCAAAAACAATATGATGATAATAATGCAAATTATATGGCCCCAGAATACCGCGATGTAAGTTATTTTGAAGTTTCTGCCAGTGATTACAAAGATCAGTTCGAGATCACAGAAGAAGAAGGCCTTGCATCATATGAAGCGCGTATAACTGAGTTTACCAATGAAGAACAACGTGGCTTCATCCAAATGCTGCTTGATGATGAAACAGCCGCCAATGTGGCCTACACAGAACTTCAAAACGGCAAAGTTTTTGAAGAAGTGGTTATGGATCAAACAGGTGAAGATGCATCAGAATATGAATTTGAAGCCCAGAGCTATACGGACATTACAGAAGTATACGGCGAAGAAGTTGCTGATCAGATTTTTGCATTAGCTCAAGGCCAGCACACAGAAGTCATTGAAACAGCTTTAGGTTTCTATCTTTTTAAATCCACCACAATTACAGAGGGCTCATCAGAAAGTTATGATGATGTTAAAGAAACAATTATAGCAGATTTAAAAGATGAGAATGCGCTTGAGCGTCTTTATGAAGTTACTGACAGTATTGAAGATGAACTTGCCGCTGGTGCGCCGCTTAATGAAATTGCCGATGCATTATCACTTAACCTAAGGCAGATTAAAAACGTTAACTCAGAAGGTATTACACCTGACGGCACGGCGTCAAACGACCTACCATTAATTGTTGATTTCCTTACCCAGGCATTCCAGGCACAAATTGGTGATGAACCGGAACTCTTTGAGGGTATCGCCAACAAATTTTATATGCTCAGTGTAGATAATATTGTTGATAGCAAACTTCGTGACCTTGAAGATGTGCGTGAGGCGGTTATTGCCGATTGGACCCAAGGCCGCCGCGAAACGCTCGCCACCGAGCTCGCAACAAAAATTACCGATCAATATAGTGCCGCCGAAAGCGCTGATAAATTACTTGCCGATTTTCAGGATATTGAAAGCAATAACCTTACGGTGAATACCGTGACCGTTGACCGCGAAAACATTGAAAATAATGTCGCCGCAAATATTCATGCAAGCATTTATAACCAGGAAGTGGGCAGCATTGAGACAATCCCTGCTGCTGATAATGATGGTTTCGTGTTGGTGCGTGTTACAGATCGCATCTTTGGCGACAATGCCGATGAGACCAAATTGACGCAAACCATTCAAAGCGTTAATGGGGCTTACCAAGCTGATATTATGGGCGCCTTCACAGGCTATCTTTATAAATCATTGCCGATCACTATTAATGATCAAGTGGTCAGTGATACGCTACAGGTTATTGCTGGACCAGTAGATCAATAAGAGTGACTTTTGAACAATGACCACGTTCCCCTCCCAGACTGATTTTGAAAAATCGTATGACGCGGGGGACGCACAAGTCCTGTGGACCACGTTGGTTGCCGACCTTGAAACGTCGATCAGTGCATATTTAAAACTTACTGAAAAAGAACAATATTCCAGTCTGCTCGAATCTGTCGAAGGCGGCGCCATTCGCGGGCGTTATACTTTCATTGGCTTAAAGCCGGATTTAATATGGCGCTGTAACGGTGATAAGCCAGAAATCAACCGCCATACGCTTGCGGGGGTCGATGAAAAGGATTTTCAGGCAATTGAGGATAAAGGCTCGCTTGAAAGCCTGCGTGATTTATTCGCTGAAAGCCGCATTGACCTTCCTGAAAATATGCCACCGTCCGCCGCGGGTTTAATCGGTTATATGGGATACGACATTGTGCGGTTAATGGAAACATTACCGGAGCCAAATGAAGACGTGCTTGGCTTTGCCGATAGCATGTTCATGCGGCCTACTATAATGGTGGTTTTTGACAGCATCACTGACCTGATTACCATTGTTACCCCTGTGCGTGCGTCAGGCGACGTTAGTGCAAACACCGCCTATATCCGCGCCGAAGAACGCCTGAATGATATTCTCAGCTCCCTCGCCCAGCCTTTAAGCCAAACAGCGCAAAATATGGTCGACACAAAAACCCCAGACGCGCCGACATCAAACACGTCTAAACAACAATTCGAAGGCATGGTCAAACGCGCGCAAGATTATATAAAAGCCGGTGATATTTTTCAGGTAGTTTTATCACAGCGTTTTAGCATGCCTTTTGATCTGCCGCCCTTTGCCCTTTACCGTGCATTACGCAGGACCAACCCGTCGCCGTTTTTATATTATTTAAATTTCGGGAATTTTTCCATTTGTGGCTCCAGCCCGGAAATTCTTGTAAGATTGCGTGACGGTGAAGTAACCATACGACCGATTGCCGGAACAAGGCCGCGCGGCAAGGACGCCGCAGAAGACAAAGCTAACGCCGCAGATTTGCTCGCCGACCCAAAAGAATGCGCAGAACATCTGATGCTGCTTGATCTAGGCCGTAATGATGTCGGGCGCGTGGCCAAAGTCGGCACGGTTGAGCTAACAGATAAAATGACGATCGAATTTTATTCCCACGTCATGCATATTGTTTCCAATGTACGCGGTGAAATTGCGCCGGGTTATGATGCGCTAAAGGCCCTCGCCGCGGGGTTCCCCGCCGGCACCGTCAGTGGCGCGCCCAAAGTTAGGGCCATGGAAATAATTGACGAATTGGAACATGAAAAGCGCGGGATCTATGCTGGCGCAGTCGGATATTTCTCCGCCGATGGCAGCATGGACACTTGCATCGTCCTGCGAACCGCAATCGTCAAAGATAAAATCATGTATGTCCAAGCCGGAGCCGGCATCGTCGCAGACAGTGTTTGGCAGAGCGAGTATGCGGAGTGCGAAGCGAAAGCGAAAGCGCTGGTTCGCGCGGCAGAAGAAGCCGTTCATTTTGCGGGTATGGGTAAAGCTGGGCAGTAAGCGATAATGCTAATCGCTATTCTATATACTCCAGAGGATCATTTCCATATTCGTTAGGGCCTTCTGTTCCTATTGAAACATATAAGAACAACAATATAAGTGGACCAATGAACGGAATAAGACCAAGCAATATCCACCAACCACTTCTGTTACCATCGTGGTGACGGCGTACCGTAACTGCAAGAGTAGGTATAAATGTAGCCAGATAATATATTAATGAAGGTGCACCTGTTCCGGATGTTCCCGACAGCCCCGCTATAAATATCACAAAAATTATATTTGCAAGCCACCACCACCAAAATTCAGAACGTGACGCGCGACCAGAAAAAGTTGCGTATTTAGAAAAAACGCTCTGAACAGCTTCTGCTATATTCATAATAAATCCCCTTTTAGTTTTGTTTAACTTTAACAGTGTTTCAATTCACTGCCAACAAAGTATCAGAATATTTTTCTTTTATGGTTTGCGATATGGGAACGATGGTTATTCCCTTCTCTGCGAGTGTTGGTATCCAACGTTTGAGGGCGGCGACGGTTTCTGGGTATGGGTGACCAATGGCCAGCGCCGTGCCGTTGAGTTTAGCAAGCCGTTCCAGTACCCGCAGTTGGCCCATAATATAGACCTCATCCTGTTCATTATCCAAAAACACATCGCGGTTAATCACGGGGATATTTTTTTGATAAGCAAGATCCTCGAGCACGCTTTTACTAGTGGTTTTACTATCAAGGACCATTAAGCCTTTATCCTTAATCACATTAAGCAAACGGTTCACCGCTTCATCGTCTTCTGTAAAGGCACTGCCCATATGGTTGTTGATGCCAATGAAGTTTGAAAACTGGCTAAGGTTATAATTAATAGAATCCATTTGAACGCTCGGCGATGTACTTGAAAGCAGCGCGTGGGGTCCCGGGTCAGCACGCCCCTTTGGTTCCATGGGGATATGAACCAGAATATCATGACCACGGTCGTAAGCATCATTAACTTGGCGGCTAATATTACTGGCGTAAGGAAGAAAAGAAAGCGTCAGCGGCACGTCCATATCGATCATCTGTTTGCTGACGTCTTTTACAATACCAAGATCATCGATCACCAAAATCACTTTGGCATTATTCGTTGGCACTATTACAGCTGCGGCGGCATATTTTTGCCATGTTGAGTTTGCGGTTTCATTTCTCTGCGGTTTAATCGCTACTTCCGGTTCTGTTAAAAAGCGTCTTGTTAAGCGTTTTAGAAAGCTATCTTTAGTGGTGTTTTGCGGCACCTTTACGGTGGCTTGAACAACACCAAACCCTTCTTCGAAAGCGTAGGATGCTTGAAGCTGTTCTTCAAAGGTGAAATTGATGTTGTTTATTTTAATAACAATGCCGACGGCACAAAAGCCGATGAAGGTAATATAAAAACATTTAAGCAAATAACTTTGCCATGTAAACAGGGCCTTAACCTTGCTTTTTTTATGTGGTGTTTCAGTGTTCATTTGGCTAAAATATATCTATAATCTATATATTGCTATGCTTAACTTATAAAAACTCAATAAATCAATATCTAGGTGTTGAGATTTTTTTATCATACCCTATAGTGTAATCAAATAGATAACTTAAGTTCCAAAATATAACGAGACCAAACCAAAAACATGACTGATTTGTTTGAATCCACGACCGTAACGGCTGATTATTCCGCAAAAGATATTGAAGTATTAGAAGGATTGGAGCCGGTTAGGCTGCGCCCCGGAATGTATGTGGGCGGTACCGACGAACGCGCCCTGCATCATTTGGTTTCAGAAGTGCTTGATAATTCCATGGATGAAGCCGTTGCAGGCTTTGCTACGCGCATTGAAATTACCTTAAATGCGGATAATTCAATTACCGTTGCGGATAATGGTCGCGGTATCCCCGTTGACCCCCATCCAAAGCATAAAGATAAATCAGCCTTAGAAGTAATTTTCACCACGCTTCATTCCGGCGGTAAGTTTAACAGCAAAGTTTATGAAACGTCCGGCGGTCTTCACGGCGTGGGTATTTCCGTGGTTAATGCGCTTTCCGAATGGACACATGTGGAAGTGGCACGTGATAAAGAACTATGGGGGCAAAATTTCGCCCGTGGTTTATCACTAGGAAGCATTGAAAATCTGGGTCCGACAAATAACCGTCGCGGCACCAAGATCACCTTCTTACCAGATCATGAAATTTTCGGCGTGGGCAATACAACATTCAAACCGTCTATTTTATATAAACTTTCAAAATCAAAAGCCTATCTTTTTAAAGGCATTGAAATTCGCTGGCAATGTGACCCTTCCCTGCTTAAAGAAGGCGGCGATATTCCGGAAAAAGAAACCCTTCATTTCCCCGGGGGGCTCAATGATTATCTAACTTCGCTGACGGAAACCCGCGGCATGGTAACCGAGGAAAATTTCCACGGTAAAGTGCCCCTCGCCGAAGAAGCCGGACAAATCGAATGGGCCATTGCCTGGCCAGAATACGGCGATGGCAGCATCAGTTCTTATACCAATACCGTGCCAACACCCCAAGGCGGCACCCATGAAAGCGGTGTTCGTGGCGCTTTGCTTAAAGGCATTAAAGCCTACGGTGAACTGGTCGGCAACAAGAAATCATCTGGCTTAACGGGTGATGATATATTTAACGGCGCGTGCGTGCTTATATCGCTGTTCATTAAAAATCCACAGTTCCAAGGTCAAACCAAAGACAAACTAACCAATCCGGAAGCTTTACGTCTGACGGAAAATGCGCTTCGTGATCATTTTGACCATTGGTTAAGTGGCAATCCGAACATGGCCAATGATCTGCTCGGTTGGGCGCTTGAGCGCATGGAAGAACGCCTGCGCCGCCGCGCGGAAAAGGAAGTCAAACGTTCTACCGCCACAAGTAAGCGACGTTTACGCCTGCCCGGTAAGCTTGCGGATTGTAGTAAAGCAGACGCGGAAGGTACGGAAATATATATTGTCGAAGGCGACAGTGCGGGCGGTTCTGCCAAGCAAGCACGCGACCGTAAAACCCAAGCCATCCTGCCAATTCGCGGTAAAATTCTTAACGTGGCCAGTGCCACCCGTGAAAAAATTCGCGGTAATCAGGAAATCGCTGATATTAATCAGGCACTTGGTTGCGGCCATGGCGATAAATATATCGAAGATGAACTTCGTTATGAACGTGTGATCATCATGACCGATGCGGATGTGGACGGCGCCCATATCGCCACACTTTTAATCACAATGTTTTACCAAGAAATGCCAGAACTTATTAAAGGTGGGCATCTATTCCTTGCCCAACCACCGCTTTACCGCATTGCACAGGGCGGCACGGTTTTTTATGCCCGCGATGATGAGCATAAAGATGAGCTGATGGAAAAAGAATTTAACGGCCGCGGTAAGATCGAAGTCAGCCGCTTTAAAGGCCTAGGTGAAATGCCGGCCTCGCAGCTTAAAGAAACGACCATGCTGCGCGGCAAGCGTACGCTGCTTAGAATTATCATCGCGGAAGGCACCCGCCTTGAAACCGCAGAAAAAGTCGATCAGTTGATGGGCAAGAAACCGGAGTTACGTTTTCAATTCATTCAGGAAAACGCCGATAAGGTTGCTGAGCTAGATATATAAAAAGGAAAAAATCATGAGGAATTTTACATTAATTATATTAAGCAGTTTGTTCCTCATATCTTGTGGTGAACAAGGCGAACAACAAACTTCAAATCAAATGGCCGCCGCTGATCTTGTTCTAACAAACGGTAATGTCTTAACCGTCGAAGATGACCAACCGAAGGCACAAGCCGTGGCAATGTCAGGTGATAAAATCATCGCCGTTGGCAGTAGCGCCGACATCGCCGCCTATATTGGGGACAACACAGAAGTCATTGACCTAATGGGTAAAACAGCAATCCCCGGCTTTATCGAAGGGCATGGTCATTATACCAGTTACGGTGACAGCTTTTATCGCCTTGAACTTAGATATGATAGCAGCTGGCAAAAAATTGTTGATAAGGTTGAGCGCGCCGTAGAAGGGGCAGAGCCCGGTGAATGGATCGTTGGCCGCGGTTGGCATCAGGACAAATGGACCACCAAGGAAGACATCCTTGTGGACGGCATTCCCATACATGACAAACTTTCTGCGGTAAGCCCCAACAACCCTGTGATGTTAATCCATACATCTGGTCACGGCGTATACGCCAACCAAGCCGCAATGGACGAAGCAAACATCAAAGGCGACACCGTTCCACCAGAAGGCGGCGAGATCGTCCTGAAAGCCGACGGCACACCAACCGGCATGATGCGCGAAGCGGCGCAAGATGCCATTCGTGCCTCCTTCGCTGAATTTGAAGCATTACGCACACCAGAGCAAGCCGAAGCAGAGCTGCGCCGCGCCATCATCACCGCGGGCGAAGAAAGCATTAAATACGGCATCACATCGTTTCAAGACCTTGGCACCACTTACGAAGAAGTGGATCTGCTGAAAACAATGGCAGACGAAGGGGTTATCCCTGTGCGTCTTTGGATGGCGTTTGATATTCCTTATGAGCAGCTCGCCCTGCCCGGTAAGCTCGAAGAATATCGCACGATAGGATACGGCAATAACTTCCTCACTGTACGTGGCATTGGTGAAAAGGTACTTGATGGTGCCCTTGGTACTCATGGCGGTTGGCTCCATGAACCTTATACGGATATGCCGGAAAGTTACGGCTTAAACGTGGTTCCGGTTGATGACATCAAAAAATCAGCTGACCTTGCCTTAGAACATGGCTACCAAATGGCGATCCAAGGGATTGGTGACCGCGCAACGACGGAGCTTCTGAATATTTATGGCGCCATTAAAAAAGCCAACCCAGATGCGGAC
>JABIPV010000001.1 GCA_018699075.1 Kordiimonadaceae bacterium
AGTTCCTTTTTACGTTTTTCCAGAAGTGCCATAAGCGCGCCTTCGCCCGCCACTTCCATTCTATCGATGACAATTTGATATTTTGACCGCCCGGGATATGTGGTGAGTTTACCCGTGCACAGCACTTCAAGCCCATCTTCCGGGCGAAATGAAAGCCGCCCTGCGACACCTTTCCACATCACGCCATCGATGACCGATTTATCATCTTTTAAATTCAGGTAAACATGACCAGAAGCCGCGCGCTTGCATCCAGATATTTCACCACGGATTCGCACATAACCAAACTGACCTTCAACAGTACGTTTTAACGCGAGACTAAGTTCCGTAACCGAATATTCGGGTGCATTGGACGGCTTTGTTTCATTATTATAAGGGTAATCGCTCATCTTTTGTGTTTTTTCGAGTTGGTTTTTATTGCTGACTTGCTTCTTATAAAAGCTATGATACAAGAGTGGAAAGAATTTAAAAAGGATAATTGCACATGAATATTTTGGTCATTGGCTCAGGCGGGCGAGAGCATTCTCTCACATGGAAAATTGCACAGTCTCCGTTAATCGAGAAGCTATATGTTGCACCTGGAAATGGCGGCATGGGAGATATAGCCATATGTGTAGCTTTAAATTCGTCTAACCATGACGAAGTTGTTGAGTTTTGCCGCGAAAAGAATATTGAATTTGTAGTGATCGGCCCTGAAGCACCCTTAGTGGATGGCCTTGGGGACCGTTTGAAGGATGAAAACATCGCGGCCTTTGGCCCAACTGCGAATGCGGCTATTCTCGAGGGCTCAAAAGGTTTTACAAAAGACCTATGTGCGAAATACAATATTCCAACTGCCGCATATGGTCGGTTTTCTGAAGCCGAACCCGCCAAAAGATTTGTCGCTCAGCAAGGCGCACCCATTGTGATTAAAGCCGATGGCCTCGCCGCTGGTAAGGGGGTGATCATGGCAGAAACACTGGAACAGGCCAACGACGCAATTGATGATATTTTTGGCGGCCAATTTGGTGAAGCTGGCGCGGAGCTTGTTGTTGAAGAAATGTTATTCGGTGAAGAAGCAAGCTTTTTTGTGTTGACCGACGGCGAAAATATTCTGCCCTTTGGCACAGCACAAGATCATAAACGCGTTGGTGAAGGCGATACGGGCCCCAATACGGGTGGAATGGGTGCATATTCACCCGCACCTGTGATGGACGCAGCGATGATTGAACGCACCATAAATGAAATTATCATCCCCACAGTTAAAGGAATGGCCGCAGAAGGTCGCCCTTTTCAGGGTGTGTTATTCGCTGGCCTCATGATTACAAATAAAGGTCCTGAGCTAATTGAATATAATGTCCGTTTTGGTGACCCAGAATGTCAGACATTAATGATGCGTTTAAAATCGGACATTGTTCCTGCACTAATGGCATGTTCAATAGGCAATGTTCATGAAGTTGAAACCGATTGGTCAGACGACACTGCCTTAAATGTTGTAATGGCGGCCAATGGTTATCCCGGAAGTTACGATAAGAATACGGAAATTAACAACTTAGATCAGGCAGGAGCCGCTGAAAATGTTGTAATCTTCCACGCTGGTACAAAGAAGGAAAATGATTCTATTTTGGCAATAGGAGGACGCGTTCTTAACATAACGGCACTATCAGCAACCGTAAAACAAGCAAAAGAAGACGCCTATACCGCCATAAATAAAATCAACTGGCCCGGCGGTTTTTTCAGACGAGATATAGGATGGCGGGCCATAGATCGTGGTGATTAATCCACTGTCATAAATGTTTAACATAACAAATATTGCAAATTAAAGCGGCAAATGGAAAAATACACTCAAGTTTAACAACCAATAGGAAAACTGGTTATAATGAGTGAAGTATCACATACAAATTCGGGAGGGGGCTCACCTTCTCAAAGTACTATCATCTCCATCTTACAATGGATTTCAATTGCCTTACTGGTTTATCTGCTGATTAGTTCGGTAGGGATGATCGGAGCCGGCTTTAAAGGCGCGACTAAGGGTCAAGCAACTGAATTATTTCAGTTTGCCACAAACCCATTCATGGGATTAATCATTGGCATATTAGCCACTGCAATGATCCAATCATCATCAACGGTAACGTCGATTATCGTTGGCTTAGTCGCGGGCGGACTTCCGGTTGAGACCGCGGTTCCCATGATCATGGGTGCCAATATCGGCACAACCATTACAAACACAATCGTAAGCTTAGGGCATGTACGTAAGAAAAAAGAATTCAGACGTGCTTTTGCATCCGCTACAGTTCATGATTTCTTTAACGTAATGGCCGTGGCTATTTTCTTACCGATTGAAATTATTTTTCACCCCCTTTCAAAACTAGGTGGCTTCTTTGCCAATATGTTTGTAGGTGGAGAAAATATGAGCGTTAAAGGACTTAATTTTGTTAAGCCCGCGACAAAGCCTGTTATTGAAATGTTCACTGAAATTTCAAGAATGATTTCAGAAAGCGGTATTTATATTGTTCTGATCATATTAGGTATCATGACGATCTTTTTTGCCATTACCGTTATTGGAAAGCTGCTTAAGAAATTGATGGTTGGTCGGGCAAAAATAATTATGCATAATGCCATTGGTAAAGGCCCGCTTACCGGTTTATTTTCAGGTGCTGTAATTACTGTACTGGTACAGTCTTCTTCGACCACCACCAGCCTTATGGTACCGCTAGCTGGATCTGGTGTGTTTAGATTAAAACAAATTTATCCATTCACGCTTGGGGCAAACATTGGTACAACTATTACAGCTTTGCTTGCTGCAACGGCCATATCAGGTGAAACGGCGGTACTGGCATTACAAATTGCACTGGTGCATTTATTTTATAACTCAGCAGCTGTGGTCTTTATTTACGGAATTAAAAACTTACGTAAAATTCCTATTCGCGGAGCCATCTGGCTTTCAAGGATCGCCGCAGATAATAAAGTTGTTGCCCTACTATATATTATCGGCGTTTTCTTTGCCTTACCGGCCGCGCTAATATTCATAACCAACCAATTTTAAGAAAGGGGAGAACATTATGACCCACGACGAATATGAATCCCTATCAACGAAGAAATTAAAAAAGTTGATCAAACAAACCAAAGCTACCTTAAATGAATTAAAAGATGAGCTTAGCAAAAGAAAAGAAGATAACCAACATTCAGAAATTGATCATTTAGAAGATCACATGGAAGAAGTGGAGCATGGCTTTTCAAATTTCATGGCATTTCTGAAAGACGTGCTTAAAGAAAAAAAATAACCCTTTATTCTACTGATGGAATAATATGAACATCGCGTTGGGGGTATGGAAATTCTATACCTCCATCGTTGAATTTATGCCATATGGCTAAATAAACATCACTGGCGATATTCGACACACCATTTTCACTATCCCTAATCCACATACGAAGTTCCAAATCAACTCCGTTATCACCAAAGCCCTTAATTAGAACTTTTGGTTCAGGAATTTTTATTACCCGTGACGATTCTGTTGCCGCTTCGAGCATCAAGGCCATGGCATCTTCGAGATTACAATTGTACGAAACATTAACCGGCAAATGGCGACGCACTTTATTATTTG
>JABIPV010000153.1 GCA_018699075.1 Kordiimonadaceae bacterium
GCTATTTCAGTTACACCAAGCGGTCTATCACACTTTGCCAAAAACTCAACAATTGTAAAAGTAAGCACAACCGACTTAATCTCATCCGGTTTTTCTTTATTTCTTGGTCTTCCCGCAGGCAAAGTCACTCTCCCATAAACCCGATTCTTTCTTAACAGTTTAAAAAATAACTCAAAAGCGTCATCTATTCCATCATAATAATCTATGGTTCCAATATTGAACATTGGGACTGACCAAATCTGGCCAAAAGTAGAGGTTCACTTTTGTGATCTAGACTAATAGATATTATGATAGTAAGCTCTTGTATGTAAGGGAATATGAATGCTATTTCACAGATTTAAATCACTTCATAAAATTGAAACTCATAAGGAAATTCTATATAAATTTTTAATACTTTTAAGTATTTTAATTCTGTATTTCGGATATATGAGCATAGAATACGGAATATTAACTGGCGGCTTAGTAGCTGCATTGACGTGGAGTTTTTTTGTATTATGTACGCCCATTGCCGATGCAGGGTTTTTACTTGATTTACCTATAAGGTTGCTGTTTGGATTTCGCATGCTGTATAGCGAAATTTTAGTTTGGGTCATTGCGATAGCATTAAATGGTTATGCAATTCTGTATAATCAAGAAGCCTATGATAAAACAATAGTGACAATGCTGTTCAAGAAAATCCTTCTTACACCTTTTCCTTATTGGAGTGTACTTGTCCTTAGTGGAATTGGGACTTTCCTCTCCATCTATTTTGGTGATGAGATGTTGGATGTTTTACGACATCGGGACCGAGTTAAATATCACCAACACGCCTTTAAATTAAAACTAATAGGATTGATTAGCTTGTTTCTGCTGATCTTTCTCGCTTATTATTTCCTTCTAGAATCTCTCAATCTTCAGATTGATTAATTGGTTTATTGAGCGTCTATTTTTGGCCAAAAGCGGTCATTCATATCTCAGCGCGTTAATGGGATTGGTTCTTGCCACTCGCCACGCATGAAGGCTAACTGTTGACCAGGCGATGAGCAGCGCGATAAGCCCCGCCATGGCAAAAGGTAGCAAGGTCAAATCAATCCGATAAGCATATCCCGCAAGCCAGTCCTGCATGATATACCATGCCACAGGCCAGGCGATAATATTTGCCACAATAACCGGCTTTGAAAATTGCCAGACCAACAACTTGATGATCGATAAGTTATTAGCACCATATACCTTGCGGACACCAATTTCCTTCGTTCTTTGTTCAGCGGTAAATGCCGATAAGCCAAATAAACCCAAACTGGAAACAATGATTGCAAAAAATGAAAAGTAACCGAGCATCTTTCCTCGTTGGGCGTCTGCTACGTAAAGGCGTTCAAAGCGTTCCTCTAAAAAACTCAATTGAATGGGAAAGCTGGGGACATGTTTTTTCCAGATCATGCGAATAGCGGCCAAAGTTTCAGCCAGATTTTCTTCGTTCAAATGGATATTTAACATCGTCAGATCATTTTCAATCACGTGAAGAGCCAGTGGCTCAACTTCATTCTTTAATGAACGGATATGCATATCTTCAACCACACCGACGATGGTCATTGTTACCTGATTGCCATCGAAATCCATATACCCAAAGCTTTCTCCTAAAGCCTGTTCAGGGGATTCCAGCTTTAAATAACCAACAGCGGAACGATTAATAACCCCGTTGATCAACTTCACGTCTGATGAACCATCTTGTGGTGATGCGCCATCCGCGCGGAACTTTTCGCTAAATATACGTCCAGCGATGAGTTTAACATCAAGGAATTTAAGAAAATTAGGGTCCCCCGGCACCAATTCCATGGTGGTGATATTGTCGTTATTTAACCCTTGTTTATCAATGGGCACGTCCCAATAACTCCGAAGCGGAATGTCACGACCCGAAAAGGCAGTGTTGACCACACCGGGCAATCTGTTGATCTCATCTTTTATAGTACGGGAGACAGGTTCAATTGATGGATATGCCATATTACCAAGCATAATGCGGTTTTTGGTTTCAAAACCAAGATCCTTGTTTGAAGCATATTCGGTTTGTGAGTAGACGACAATCGTTGTCGCTATAAGACCAATAGAAATAGCAAACTGAACCGTTACCAGAATAACCCTAAGTGAACTGCCAGCACTTGCGCTCGAATTATTGGCACGAAGCACTGTAGCAGGACGAAACCGTGTGATTTGGATAGCCGGCAATATTCCTGCACCAATCCCAACCACCACAAGCAAACCCACAAGAACCATACTTGTTACCGGGTCAGAGCCGTAATCGATCGCGAGTACCTTGGCGACAAAGTCACTGAACCATGGCAATGAAAATTCCACAATTGTAAGTGCAAGTATAAGGGCGATTAATACCATCAAACCAGCTTCACCCAAAAATTGAGTGATAAGC
>JABIPV010000236.1 GCA_018699075.1 Kordiimonadaceae bacterium
AAAGAAGAACGTGAAGAGCGTGCAAAAGATTTAAAAGCCGCTGCAAACAGTTAAAAAGAACATGTTAAATGACCAGTGCATTAAAGATCGTCATAGCGACCATAAACCCCACCGTTGGGGATATTGAGGGCAATGCATCACGCATATTAAAAGTGCGCGAGGCATCACCTGCTGCTGATCTTATTGTTTATAGTGAACTGGTGCTGATCGGTTATCCACCCGAAGATTTAGTATTAAAGCCTGCTTTTCAGCGCGATGCCATGGATAAAGCGGTGGAACTTGCGGCGATTACCAAAGACGGTGGTCCCGCGATGTTAATCGGGTCTTGTTGGATTGAAGGCGGTAAACTTTATAACAGTTCATTGCTGCTCGCAAATGGCACCATTGCCGCGATCCGTCATAAACGTGATCTTCCCAATTACGGTGTGTTCGATGAAAAACGCGTGTTTTCACGCGGCCCTTGTCCTGAACCAATTGATTTTAAGGGTGTTAAGCTTGGCGTGTTAACGTGTGAAGACCTTTGGTGGGAAGAAGTAACACAGCATCTTGCGGATAAGCATAGTGATATTTTAATATCTTTAAATGGGTCACCTTACGAAGAAATTAAAGCACGTGACCGTTTTCAAAATGGCAAAGAGCGCACAACACAATCAGATATCCCGCTTATTTATACCAATCAGGTTGGTGGGCAGGATGAACTTGTGTTTGATGGTGAAGCCTTTGTGATGGATAAAAATGGTCAAGTGATCGTGCGCCAAACCGCTTTTGTTGACTGCACGACCATGACCGAATGGTCAAAAGTTGATAATGGATGGGTTTGCGCGGCACATGATTTACCCGAGAAAAATGACAGATTAACGGATATATATCAGGCGATGATGATTGGTGTGCGGGATTATGTGAATAAAAACCATTTCCCTGGTGTAATCATTGGCATGTCGGGCGGTATTGATAGTGCGCTTAGCGCCATAGTCGCGGTGGATGCGCTTGGTGCGGATAAAGTTCATTTAGTGATGATGCCATCAAAATATACGTCAGAAGAAAGTTTGATCGACGCGGCGGACGCCGCGCGAATGATGGGATGCGCGATAGATAATATTCCAATTACCGATGGTGTTAAGGCGTTCGAAGGCATTATGGCGGGGGCTTTTGCGGGAACGACTTCGGACACTACCGAAGAAAATTTACAATCACGCCTCAGGGCTGTGATCTTGATGGCCCTTAGTAACAAGCATGGTAAAATGGTGCTGACAACTGGAAATAAGTCTGAAATGTCAGTGGGTTACGCGACCCTTTATGGTGATATGTGTGGCGGTTATAATGCGCTTAAGGATATTTATAAGCTAGATGTTTTTAAGCTGAGCTATTGGCGCAACGAAAACCAGCCTCTAGGAGGCATGGGACCTAAAGGCCAAATTATGCCCGTCAACATAATTGAAAAACCACCAACAGCGGAACTGCGCCCTGATCAAAAAGACGAAGATAGTTTGCCGCCATATGAAGTGCTCGATGATATTTTGGAATGTTTAATAGAAAAAGAAATGTTCAAAAAAGACATCGTAAAACGTGGACATGACGTGGAAACAGTTGCACGTATTCAGCATCTGTTATACATCGCAGAATATAAACGTCGTCAAGCACCACCGGGTGTTAAAATAACTGAAAAGAATTTTGGCCGTGATCGCCGTTATCCGATCACCAATGGTTACAGAGATAAAAAAGTAAATTAGGAAAACTAAATGTCCGTAAAAGTAAGATTTGCCCCAAGTCCAACAGGACTTCTACATGTTGGAAACGTTAGAACCGCCATCGCCAACTGGCTTTATGCCCGTAAAATGGGCGGTGTGTTTTTCTTGCGTATTGATGATACGGACTTGGAACGTTCTACGAAAGAATATGAAGACGGCCTTAAAGAAGACCTTTTATGGCTTTGCCTTAATTGGGACGAAACGGCAAAGCAATCAGAACGCTTCGCACAGTATGACGCCGCCGTTGAAAAGTTAAAAGCGGATGGTCGTCTTTATCCTTGTTACGAAACATCACATGAGCTTGATTTAAAAAGAAAAATTCAACTTGGTCAAGGTAAGCCACCGTTATATGACCGTGCGGGTCTTCGCTTAACAGAAGACGATGTCGCGAAATATGAAGCGGAAGGACGTAAGCCCCATTGGCGTTTTAAGCTTAACGTTCCGACGCGTGTAGAATGGGAAGACCTTGTTAAAGGTCACCAAAGTTTTGAAATTGGTGCGCTTTCTGATCCAATTTTGGTGCGTGGCGATGGGACTTACCTTTATACGTTACCTAGTGTTGTTGATGATATTGATTTTAAAATCACCCACATCATGCGCGGCGAAGATCATTCAGCCAATAGCGCCGTTCAAACGCAGTTATTTGAAGCTTTGGGTGCTAATGCGCCTGAAATGGCCCATTTCTCTCTCCTTACGGGTGCGGCGGGTGAGGGGCTTTCAAAACGTCTTGGTACTGCGAGCATTAAATCATACCGCGAAGACGACGGCCTTGAAGCCATGAGCATCTTTAGCTTACTTGCACGTCTTGGGTCATCGGAACCTATTGAGCCGTTTACAAGCATACAGCCACTGATTGACGGCTTTGATTTTTCAAAGTTCAGCCGTTCAACGGCAAAGTTTGATCCTAAAGATTTGGAAATCCTCAACGCGAAGATTTTGCATGTGACAGATTTTGACGATGTAAAAGATCACCTTCCCGAAGGCACAACAGAAGCGCTTTGGAATGTGGCGAGAGCAAACGTGAAAAAGACAGCCGATGCCGCCGAATGGATGACGATTGTGAATGGCCCTGTAACACCGATCATTGAAGATGCTGATTTTATCGCCAAGGCGGCAGCACTTCTTCCATCTGGTGATTGGGACGATACAACATGGAAAGCATGGACAACGGCCGTAAAGGAAGAAACAGGTGCCAAAGGTAAAGGTCTCTTTATGCCACTACGCCAAGCGGTAACAGGCATGGATCATGGCCCTGATATGGGGTCATTATTGCCATTAATTGGTGAAACACGAGTAAGAGCGAGACTTACCGGAGAAAAAGCTTAAATGCTGAGCAAGCTTAAAATATACAATACTCTTACCAATAAAAAGGAAGAGTTTAAGCCGATAGATCCAAACCACATCACCATGTATGTGTGTGGACCAACGGTGTATGATTTTGCCCATGTTGGTAATGCCCGCCCCGTTGTTGTGTTTGATACACTGGCGAGATTACTTCGTCATGATTACGGTAAACTCACATACGCGCGCAATATTACTGACATTGATGATAAAATTATTGAAGCCAGTCAGCAAACGGGCGAAGATATATCCGTGATAACCGAAAAATTCACCAAGCATTATGAAGAGGATATGACGCAACTTAATGCGGAAATGCCGGACATTATTCCAAAGGCTACAGATTACATTGATGAAATGATCGAATTGATCAGTGACCTTGTTGAAAAAGGCCACGCTTACGAAGCAGAGGGTCATGTGCTTTTTCATGTGTCCTCTATGGATGATTATGGTGAGCTTTCTGGACGTTCTGTTGCGGACTTATTAGCCGGTGCCCGCGTTGATGTGGCAAGTTATAAAAAAGAAGCACCGGATTTTGTGCTCTGGAAACCATCGACGGATGATCAACCCGGTTGGGACAGCCCATGGGGCAGAGGTCGCCCCGGATGGCACACCGAATGTTCCGCAATGATCAAAAAAGAACTTGGTACGACAATAGATATTCATGGCGGCGGTTTAGATTTAATCTTCCCCCACCACGAAAACGAAATAGCCCAGAGCAAATGTTCGCATGATGGAGCGGCACTAGCCAACCATTGGATGCATAATGGTTATCTGACGGTAAACGGTGAGAAGATGTCTAAGTCACTTGGAAATTTTGTGACTGTTCATGAACTGCTTGAGGAATTTCCTGGTAAAGGTGAAGCGATCCGCATGGCTTTGCTTACAGCACAATATAGACAACCTGTTGATTTTAGCCGTTCTGGTATTTTGCAAGCGAAAAAGCAGATTGATAATTGGCAACGTCTTACAAAAGGGGTCAATCCTTCAGTACCTAGTGAGAAAGTTTTAAATGCCTTAAGAGATGATTTAAACACACCAAAAGCAATAATGGAACTTCATCAATTGGCGAAAAAAGCCAAAGAAAATGATGAAGAAAAATCTATACTTAAAGCTTCAGCACAAATGCTAGGTTTGTTAAATCTTAATTATAACGAGTGGTTCGATGTGCTAACTTCTGAGGATGGAAGCACTTTAGGGACTATTGAAATAAGTCCTGCTCGTGACAAAGAGGGAATAGAGAGATTAATTAAGGAGCGAACGGAAGCTAAAAAAAATAAAAATTTTGCACGAGCTGACTTAATTCGTGACGAATTAGATGCAGAATTTATTAAACTTCTTGATCATCCCGATGGCACGACTACTTGGGAACGAAGATAACTAATGGCTGGAACTAACCATAAAGAATCCTCAAAAGTCCAAGAAGGTCCGGCTATCATCCTTATAGTTCCGCAGCTGGGGGAGAATATTGGTAAGGCTGTTCGGGCCATGTATAATTTTGGTCTTACGGATTTGCGCCTTGTGGCGCCGCGTGACGGTTGGCCGAATGAGGCGGCGGTTGCACCTGCGGCGGGGGCGGATATTGTGCTAGAAAAAGCGCGTGTTTATGAAACCACGGCAGAAGCGATAGCCGACCTTGAATATGTCTATGCGACCACGGCGCGGCCACGGGATATAATAAAAGAAGTGGTGACGCCGAAGCATTGCTGTAACCTTATGCGCGGGCATGTGAATTCCGGTAAAAAAGTCGGTCTTTTGTTTGGTCCTGAAAAAGCAGGGCTTAAGAATGATGATATTGTGCTTTCAACGGCAATTGTCTCTGTTCCCCTCAATCCAAGTTTTGCGTCGATAAATTTGGCAACGGCGGTTGGACTACTTTCTTATGAATGGTTTCAAACGGGCACAGATATACCGGATAGTTATACCCCGACCCAAGACACCACACCCGCATCCGCAGGTGAGTTACAAAAATTATTTGATCATATGGAAGATGAGCTTCGCGAAGCGGGCTATTTCCGTTCGCAACAACGTCGTTCATTGATGCAAAAAAACCTACGTAATATCTTTACCCGTTCAGAGCTCACCCGCGAAGAAATCAGCACCATGCGCGGTGTTGTGAAAGCCCTCGCGACAGGTGGCGGTCCGGGATGGATTGCTGAAAAAGCGGAAATCGCTAAGAATAAGGCGAAAAAGACCGAATAAGGTTTGACAACCCTACGGAAATAGCTATATTCCGCCCATCTCGAATGACTTGGGTGAGAGCCTCAAGTTGCGTAGGCTCTGGCATATCTTAGTCTACGGTGCTGATATTAATATTAATTCTAAACAAGAAGCGATTTGAAAAAATGACTAAACGTACAAGAGCTAAGTATAAGATCGACCGCCGCATGGGCGAAAACATTTGG
>JABIPV010000219.1 GCA_018699075.1 Kordiimonadaceae bacterium
AAAAAACCCAAACCGTCTACAGCATTATTACCAATTTCAAACGGTGTTAAAGCCATCCCCTGAGAATATTCAAGAGCTTTATTTAAAAAGTCTTGAAGTGCTCGGGATAGATAGTCGTCAGCATGATATTCGATTTGTAGAAGATGATTGGGAAAGCCCGACACTTGGCGCATGGGGACTAGGTTGGGAAGTTTGGTGTGACGGTATGGAGGTTAGTCAGTTTACTTACTTTCAACAAGTCGGTGGATTTGATTGTAAGCCTGTCATGGGCGAGCTTACATATGGTTTAGAGCGTTTGGCCATGTATATCCAAGGGATTGATAATGTATATGACCTGCGTTGGAACAACGAAGGGGTAAAATATGGCGAAGTATTCTTACAAAATGAGCAGGAGTTTTCTGCTTACAATTTCGAAATCGCAAACACAGATCGTCTTTTTAAACATTTCAGTGATGCTGAAGCAGAATGCGAAGCCATATTAGAACGCGGTGTATACCCGTTGCCAGCTTATGATCAATGTATCAAAGCTTCGCACGCATTTAACCTTCTTGATGCACGTGGCGTGATTAGCGTAACAGAACGTCAAGCCTATATCGGCAGGGTACGTGCGTTGGCCAAAGCTTGTTGTGTTGCTTATTTAAAATCAATTGGTGAGGGAGAATAAAATGTCTGAATTTCTCCTAGAGATCTTTTCAGAAGAAATCCCTGCACGCATGCAGGAAAAGGCGGCCAAGGACTTAACCCGGCTTGTGACGGATAAGTTAAAGGAAGCCAAGCTAGACCATTCTGGTGTCGCCGCCTATGTGACGGCGCGCCGCTTAACACTTCATATTGCTGAGATAGCAACCGAGCAGCCTGATGTATCTGAAGAACGCCGTGGTCCACGCGCCGATGCGCCTGAAAAAGCGATCGAAGGATTTTTGCGTAGTGCAGGATTAACCCAAGATCAATTGGTTGAACGTGAAGATAAAAAAGGCACATTTTTATATGCTGTGATTGATCAAAAAGGTCGCCCTGCCAAAGATGTGATTGCAGAATTTATGCCGGAAATTATCCGTAATTTTCCTTGGCCGAAATCACAACGTTGGGGCGATGGAGTACTTAAGTGGGTACGTCCAATGCACAGTATTTTATGTCTATTGGATGGTACCGTTATTGATTTTGAACTTGATCATATCAGTTCAGGGAATGCGACACGTGGTCATCGCTTTATGGCCCCTGATGAAATTACGATTTCTTCATTTGATCAGTATCAAAATGCCTTGAAAGAAGCCTTTGTGCTTATTGACCGTGAAGAACGAATGAATTTAATTGAAAAAGGTGCGGCAAAACTGGCAGCAGATGCAGGACAACAAATTGTCGAGGATAAAGCTTTGCTTGGTGAAGTAGCGGGTCTTGCTGAATATCCTGTTGTTATGATGGGAACTTACGATGAAGAATTTTTGGATGTCCCGCCCGAGGCATTAACATCTGCTATGCGCACACACCAAAAATATTTTTCCCTTAAAGATGTAAATGGTAAGCTTGCAAATAATTTTATTTTTGTCTCCAATATGAAAACCACAGATAATGGCGCTAAAATTATTGATGGTAATGAACGTGTTTTACGGGCGCGTCTAAGCGATACAAAATTCTTTTGGGATCAGGATTTAAAATCTAGTTTGGCAGATCGTTTACCCGCACTTAATGAAATTGTTTTTCATGCAAAACTGGGAACAGTGGGTGCACGAGTTAAGCGTTTGTCCGCATTGTCAGGCTATATTGCAGAGCTTACAGGGGTCGATAAAAATAAATCTGAGCTGGCGGCGACGCTTTCAAAATCGGACCTTGTCACGGGTATGGTCGATGAATGTCCTGAACTACAAGGATTGATGGGTAAATATTTTGCCCTTGCAGAAGGTATCGATGGTGATATTGCCAGCGCAATTGCGGAACATTATTCACCAAAAGGTCCTTCAGATAAATGTCCATCTGAACCTGTTAGTATTGCTGTTGCACTGGCTGAAAAAGTAGATACGCTTGTGGGCTTTTTTGGCATTGATGAAAAACCAACGGGTTCGAAAGACCCCTTCGCACTTCGCCGTGCATCGCTTGGTATCATTCGTTTAATTATTGAAAATAATGTTAGAATTGATCTTAATAATGCTATTGTTAGATCAGCTGAATTATATCAGTTTGATTTTGATATTGATGATTTACTTAATTTCTTTTGGGATCGCTTAAAGGTTTATTCAAAAGATAAAGGCGTACGCCACGACATTATTGGTGCTGAGTTTAATTGGGACTTTGTCAAGCTTATGGCGAAGGCAGAAGCGCTGCAGAATTTTGTTTCAACTGACGACGGTGAAAACCTTCTTGCGGGCTATAAACGAGCGGCGAATATCTTAAAAGCAGAAGAGAAGAAAGACGGCATTTCTTATCAAGGTAATGTTACCGTTTCATTGTTGGAAATGGCACAGGAAAAAGATATTCATAGCGCATTAAATGACGTTGAAGAAAAAGTTTCAAATGATGTAAGAAATGAACATTTTGAAGAAGCAATGACCCATCTTTCGACCCTCCGTGGTCCAATAGATAATTTCTTTGATAAAGTAACCGTAAATAGCGACAACAAAGATACACGTATAAACAGATTAAAATTATTATCACATATCAGAACGACCATGAACTTGGTTGCGGATTTTTCTAAAATAGAAAGTTGATTTAAAAATGTCTAAATGGGTTTATAATTTCGGAGATGGCTCAGCCGAAGGCGAAGCATCCATGAAAAACCTTCTTGGTGGCAAAGGTGCCAACTTAGCGGAAATGTCAAATTTGGGACTTCCTGTTCCACCTGGCTTTACAATAAGCACCGAAGTATGTACCGCCTATTATGATAATAATAAAACATATCCTGATGGTTTACATGACCATGTAAAAGCGTCGATCGCTGTTATTGAAAAAACTGTTGGGGCCAATTTTGGTGATGAACAAAAC
>JABIPV010000256.1 GCA_018699075.1 Kordiimonadaceae bacterium
ATTGCGACGATAACAATATATTCTTTTTACAAAGAGTGGATTTTTACATGTATAAATGTTATCCTACTAATGGCTAACCTTATGTTTGTGAAAAGATATGATTTTGTATCAAGATAATGCTTGACGTTAATTCACATCACCACTAAACAATAACCATACTTTTGGGAGGTCGACCTTACCTAAATCGGTCGGAAAGTAATCTTTAATAATTAATAAAAGGTACTTTTATAATGAGCATGATTAAATCTTCACCAGATCCTGTAGATATCCACGTTGGGGCCCGCGTACGTTTAAGAAGAACCCTACTTGGAATGAGCCAAGAAAAATTGGGGAAAGCTCTTAAACTTACTTTTCAGCAAGTTCAAAAATATGAAAGAGGCGCCAATAGAATCGGTTCAAGTCGCCTGTTTCAATTATCAAGAATATTAGATGTTCCTGTTTCATTTTTCTTTGATGAAATGGCACCTGAAACTACTAAAAAAGCTGACGGCATGGCCGAAGGTAATAAGCAAGTTTTCGAGATCGATAAATTATCTCGAAGAGAGACATTAGAGCTCGTCCGTGCTTATTATAAGATCACAGATCCATCCGTACGTAAGAAAATTTTCGAAATGGTAAAAGCTGTTGGTAATTCAGCAATTGGATCAAACGGCAAAAAATAATCTTTATGATTATTTAGCATAAAAAGATTTTATAAACATGCTTTATCAGTTTATGGTAAAGCATGTTTTTTTATGGAATATTATATGTTTGAAATAAATGTAATTTATAAGATATGTCCAATGTCAGAATGGAATTGTGCCAATGAACAAGGCGTTTATAAAGGCTCAAAAGATGATTTAAGGGATGGATTTATTCATTTTTCAAGTTTCGATCAGGTTCTCGGCACTCTTGACAAACACTTTGTAGGGCAAAATGATCTTGTGCTTTTAAAAGTAGAAACAGAACTTCTTGACCCTAACCAACTTAAATGGGAAAAATCTCGAAATGATGAAGAATTTCCTCATCTATACGGTGAACTTAACCTAGACGCAGTTATTGATGTGGTGGAAATTACTAATGACAGGTAATTTTGGGGACAAATTATGAGTTTATATAATTTAAGTAAACCTTTTCTTTTTATGTTTTCACCTGAAATGGCACATTCAATTGCTATAAAAGCTTTGAAGTTCGGTTTGCTACCTTCTTCTGGTTCTTTAAAGTCTGCTTTTTTATCACAAAATTTATGGGGACTTCATTTTCCTAATCCAGTAGGACTTGCCGCAGGTTTTGATAAAAATGCAGAGGTCTATTCACCGATGCTTGGGCAAGGGTTTGGATTTGTAGAAACCGGTACCGTCACACCGCTGCCACAAAGTGGAAATGATAAACCACGTATATTTCGCTTGAGTCAAGATCAAGCAGTGATTAATAGATTAGGATTTAATAATCAGGGTTTAGATTACTACGTACACCAGCTTGAAAAAAGAAACATTGCAGAAGGTATCATCGGTGCCAATATTGGGGCAAATAAATTAAGCGAAAACCCAATCAATGATTATGTAATAGGCTTGAAACGGGTTCTAGGGCTCGCTGATTATTTTACCATAAATATTTCGTCGCCAAATACACCAGGGTTAAGGGCACTTCAAGGTAAAGAAGCCTTGGATCAATTACTCTCTAAGCTGAAAATTATCCGTGATGGCGCGAAACTTGATAAAATGCCGCCATTAATATTAAAAATTGCGCCTGATTTGAATAGCCAAGAATGTGAAGATATAGCGGAGATAATATTAAAGCATCAGATGGATGGTTTAATCGTCAGTAACACAACCTTATCGCGTGATGGCTTGACGTCACCACTGAAAGACGAAAGTGGCGGGTTAAGCGGAGCACCTTTATTTGAAATGTCGACTAAAGTACTTTCCAATATGTATTCTTTAACTAAAGGGAAAATAACTTTGATCGGTGTCGGTGGCGTTAGTAACGGTGCTCAGGCCTATGCTAAAATCCGAGCAGGGGCATCCTTGGTACAGCTATATTCCGCTCTTGTTTATCATGGTCCGGGACTTGTAAGAAAAATTAATGCAGAAATAGAAGAGCTGCTAAAAAAAGATGGCCTCAGTAATATTACTGAAGCCATTGGGTTAGATCATAAATAGGGTGTTGATTAGTCAGCACTGCCCATTTGAGATTGCAGATAGTTTTTTTCACCGACTTTATCGATAAGAGCAAGGTTGGTCTCAAGCCAATCAATATGTTCTTCTTCGTCTGATAAAATACTATCAAAAAGATCACGGGATACATAATCGCGTATTCCTTCGGCATACTCAATTGCGTCTTTAAGATCAGCATGACCGTCAAGCTCAAGCTGTAAATCACCTTTCATCATTTCAGTGACATTTTCACCAATACGAAGACGACCAAGTTGTTGTAATGCAGGAAGGCCTTCAAGGAATAATATCCGCTGAATAAGGGCATCGGCATGTTTCATTTCATCGATTGATTCGCCGTATTCATATTTTTCTAGTGCCTTAAGGCCCCAGTCACCATATATACGGCTATGTAGAAAATATTGGTTAATGGCTGTGAGTTCGTTTTTTAAAATTTTATTGAGATGATCAATGACTTTTTTATCACCTTTCATGGCATCCTCCTGATAAGTTTAGAATGGGAACATTGTATGGTTCTATGGTTAAAGAGTCAATTAAAGGTGAGGAATAGGGGTAAAGTAAGATGTTGTTTTTAATACTAAAAATTATTATCAACAGGTTTATTGAGAGTTAAGGTTCTGTTTTTCATTATCACATATATTTTGTGCGTCGCATAAACACATTCCGCATTGTGGTTTAACACCCAATGTTTCATATAACTTAACCGCACTGAAGCTGCCTTTATTATTACGGGCGGCTTCGCGAACAGTATTTTCATTTAATGCATTACAAAGACAAATATACATTTCAGTTTCTCTCTATTTTCATATGGAGGAGTATATGCAATTAAGAATTATTGTCAACTAAGATGATAATCATTCTTAATATTAGAAATAAAATGAGTTGAAATTCGTATCGAATTTTGTTTATATTTTGATAAAATTAAAGGAATATTTTTTATGACAATCACACTTTATCACAATCCACGGTGCAGCAAATCGCGCCAAACGCTAGCTCTTCTAGAAGAACAAGGCATTGCACCGTCCATTCGTGAATATCTAATCGATGTGCCAAACGCAGACGAACTTAGAGAAATACTTAATATGTTAGGGTTTTCGCCGCGCGACCTTATGCGTAAAAAAGAAAGTGAATATAAAGAAAACAACCTTGGTAATGTCAGTTTAAGTGATGACGATCTCATAGAAGCGATGATTAATTTCCCTAAACTTATTGAGCGTCCAATTGTCATTAATAACGGCAAAGCAGCCATTGGTCGCCCTCCAGAAGCGATACTCGAGATTATATAAAATCCTTCCATAGTTGATCTGTATCAAGGAAACATCATGATTTTGCAACTAGGTTTAATCTGATAATGGGAGAAGTTTATATAAAATAATATAAAAAAAATGAAAATACTGCTCAGTTTATGGGCAATTTGTATATTTCTGACTGGAATAACTCCCGCCTATTAAGTGGCTCAAAGGATATTCGCGTAATTGCAGCATTAATTAGACATGCATAAAGCAAATTCCTCTGTTCCCATTCCTTGAGGAGGATATTGCATGAAGAAATTCGAAGCGCCGATGACCCCTGCCGCAGATCTGACAAGAAATGATCAGGGAACTGGTCCCATCAGAACTAGAATTCCTGTTTACGTTGATTTATTACCACCTTGCAATAATGCCTGCCCCGCAGGTGAAGATATTCAAACCTGGTTAGCTTTGGCTCAGGACGGTGAATATGAAGCGGCTTGGCGTTGCCTGATCGCTGACAATCCAATGCCAGCAATTCATGGTCGTGTTTGTTATCATCCCTGTGAAGATAGTTGCAATCGCGCCTTTATTGATAGTCCCGTTTCCATTCACGCGGTGGAGAGGTTTTTGGGTGATCGGGCACTTGAAAAAGGCTGGAAGCCAGAAATTACCGGTGAGCCAAGTGGTAAAAAGATACTGATCGTTGGCGGAGGACCAAGTGGTCTTTCAGCTGCTTATCACTTGACCAGGTTCGGGCATAAAGTGGAGATCCATGAAGCGGGGCCTATTGCGGGGGGCATGCTTCATTTTGGAATTCCGGCCTATCGCCTTCCGAGAGACGAACTTAATGCAGAAATTAATCGCATTACAGATATGGGCGTTAAGGTCCATTTAAATCACAAAGTTGAAGATGTAATCAAAGAAAAAGAAGAAGGTGGTTTTGATGCTGTATTTGTTGCGATAGGGGCTCATATCAGCAATAAAGTCAATATTCCTCAGAGGGATGCGGGGAAGGTTTTGGATGCAGTTTCATATCTTCGTGGTGTTGAAACGGGTAATGCGCCAAAAATAGGTAGACGAGTGGCTATTTATGGTGGCGGTAATACCGCGATGGATGTCGCACGGACGGCAAAACGTATGGGCGCGGATGAAGCCTTGATTATCTATCGCCGTGACCGGGAAAATATGCCAGCTCATGATTTCGAAGCAACCGAGGCGCTGGAGGAAGGGATCAAAATCAACTGGCTTCGAACCATTAAAGAAATTGACGCTACAGAATTTAAAGTAGAAGTAATGGAAATCGGTGATGATGGTAAGCCACATTCCACGGGTAAGTTTGAAACACTGGAAGCGGATAATTTAATACTCGCTCTTGGTCAGAAAACTGAAACTGCTTTTTTACAAGGCATAGAAGGTATGGAATTTTACGATGACGGTACCGTAGTTGTTGGCCCTAACATGATGACGGGTTGTGAAGGGATATTCGCTGGTGGTGATATGGTGCCCAGCGAACGCACAGTTACCATTGCTGTTGGGCATGGTAAAAAAGCAGCGCGGTTCATAGATGGCTATTTGCGAGAAAAACCTTACATTGCAGGTGATAAGCACCCAATCGTTGGCTATGAACGCCTTCGAATGTGGTACCGTACTCATGCGGCGCAAAAATCACAAGAACAGTTACCCATTGTCGAACGCACCAGCTTTGATGAAATTACCCAAGGATTACCACCATCAGACGCGCTATTTGAAGCCAGCCGATGTCTTTCTTGTGGTAATTGTTTCGAATGCGATGGTTGTTATGGGTCTTGCCCGGAAGACGCCATTATCAAACTAGGCCCTGGTAAAAAATATGAATATAATTATGACAAATGTACCGGTTGTGCAGTTTGTTATGAACAATGTCCTTGTCATGCGATTGAAATGGTCACAGAGGGGGTAAGTGAATGAGTAATCAGCCCAAAATAGTCACAATTGACGGCAATGAAGCAGCAACTTACATCGCTTATAGGGTGGTTGATCTTTGTTCCATTTTCCCGATCACCCCATCTTCCCCCATGGCGGAAGAAGCAGATGTCTGGTCCAATGCCAATGTCGAAAATATATGGGGACAGGTCCCCGATGTTATAGAAATGCAAAGTGAGGGCGGTGCCGCAGGCATGGCGCATGGTGCTTTGCAAACGGGATCACTCGCCACAACATTTACCTCGTCTCAGGGGCTTCTTTTAATGCTGCCTAATATGTATAAAATCGCTGGTGAACTTACCGCGACAGTTTTTCATGTGGCGGCGCGTTCTCTGGCGACCCAAGGGTTATCGATTTTTGGTGACCATCAGGATGTAATGTCGGCTCGTATGACTGGATTTGCCATGCTGAGTGCAGCATCGGTACAGGAATGTCATGACATGTCATTGATTTCCCACTCTGCGACATTAAAGTCGCGGGTACCGTTCATTCATTTCTTCGATGGTTTTAGAACATCTCACGAAGTAAGTAAAATTAGCATCGTACCTGACCAAGTGATCCGTACTATGATTGATGAAGACTTGGTTCATGATCATCGAAACCGGGGTCTTAATCCGGATAACCCGTTCATTCGTGGTACTGCACAAAATCCAGATGTATATTTTCAGTCGCGTGAAACTGCGAACTTATTTTATGACAAAGTGCCAGATATTGTTCAGAAAACTATGGATCAGTTTGCTCAGCTCACAGGGCGGCAATACCAGATGTTCGATTATTATGGTGCTGAAGATGCACAGCGCATTATCATCATTATTGGTTCCAGCGCAGAAACCGTCAGTGAAACGGTCAAGGAATTAAGAGCAACTAACGAATCCGTCGGTATACTGCAAGTGCGGCTCTATCGTCCGCTTTCCATAGATCATATTGCCAAAGTTCTACCAAAAACCGTGAAATCGGTAGCCGTATTAGACCGTACAAAAGAAATTGGTGCGCGTGGTGAGCCGCTTTATCTAGATATGGTTGAAGCGTTATTGACGCTTTATAATAATGGTGAACTTCCCAATATGCCAAAAATTATTGGCGGTCGTTACGGTCTCTCTTCCAAGGAATTTACTCCAGCAATGGTCAAGGCGGTATTTGATGAACTTAAACAAGAGCATCCAAAAAATCACTTTACACTTGGCATTAACGATGATGTAACCCATACCAGTCTTGATTTTGATCCGGGCTGGGACATCGAAAAAGACGATGTAACCCGGGCAATTTTTTATGGACTTGGTTCCGATGGTACCGTCGGCGCAAATAAAAATACAATCAAAATTATTGGTGAAAATACCGATCTTTTTGCCCAGGGTTATTTTGTTTATGATAGCAATAAGTCTGGTTCTCAAACCATCTCTCATCTTAGATTTGGCCCTAACCAGATTAAGTCACCTTATTTAATCAGTTCAGCAAATTTTGTTGCCTGTCATAAGACCACATTCGTTAAGAAAATGGACGTCCTTAAATTTGCCACAGACAATGCAACATTTCTTCTCAACACTGAAATACCTGCTAATGAAGTTTGGGACAGTCTGCCTATACCAATACAGAAGCAAATTATTGATAAAAATATAAGCCTTCATGTGATCGATGCCTCATCAGTGGCACGTGATGTTGGTATGGGACGACGGATTAATACCATCATGCAAACATGCTTTTTTGCCCTTTCCGGCGTACTCCCGCGGGATGCTGCAATTGCTCAGATAAAAAGTGCCATAAAAAAATCTTATTCAAAAAAAGGAGAGGCGGTAGTTGCTAAAAATTTCGAGGCAGTTGATGGCGCTCTTGATCACTTGCATCAGGTGGAAATTCCTGGTGTTGTGACAAGTGAAATTGAATTCTTGCCTGTTGTAAATATCAATGCACCCGATTTCGTAAAAGAGGTCACCGCGTCGATGATGAATGGCGACGGTGATGATCTTCCGGTCAGCAAAATTCCCGTTGATGGAACCTATCCAACCGGCACTGCCGCATGGGGCAAACGTAACGTCACTGATGAGATACCGATTTGGGAAGAAGATGTCTGCATCCAGTGCGGGAACTGCGTCTTCGTCTGCCCTCACAGTGCCATAAGGTCTAAATTTTATCACCAGTCTTATTTGGAAGGCGCACCGGAGACATTTAAATCAGCAAAAGTAAGCGCCCGTGGTTTCCCGGAAGCAAAATATACCATTCAGGTTTATGCGGAGGATTGCACAGGATGCCATATGTGTGTCGAGGCATGTCCGGCTTTCAAATGGCCAGAAAAAGTGACCAAGGCAATTAATATGTTACCTAAAGCTCCTGTATTTGAGGACGAAAAATTAAATCTAGACTTTTTTGATGCTCTTCCGGTCAATGATCGCGCCGAAATAGATTTTTCGTCTGTACGTGGCGCCCAGTTCCTTGAACCACTATTTGAATTTTCTGGTGCCTGTCCGGGATGCGGTGAAACTCCCTATGTGAAATTATTATCTCAGCTATTCGGGCCAAGATTACTTGTGGCTAATGCTACAGGGTGCTCTTCGATTTACAGCGGTAACCTTCC
>JABIPV010000257.1 GCA_018699075.1 Kordiimonadaceae bacterium
AAGGGTCGCAAAAGCAAAGTTGGCATTAACCACAGCTATTGCTGATCTTCAAGGAAGTTGGGATTTAGAGAAAATCACTAAAACCCTTAGTGACTTTGCAGAAACATCTCTGAACAAAAGTGTTAATTATCTTATTAATCAGGCCGTTGTATCCGGTGATCTTTCCCATGTAGATAATAATACTCTTCCTAAAAATGTGAGTAAAAACTCCGGTTATGTTATTTTAGCTATGGGAAAATTGGGCGGTTATGAACTTAATTATTCAAGCGATATTGATTTAATCGTCTTATTTGATTTTGACATTGTTAATTATAGCGGCCGCAAAACGGCTCAGGATTTTTTTATAAAACTTACACAAAAACTGGTCAAAATAATGGCTGACCGTACCGCAGACGGTTATGTATTTCGTACAGATTTACAGCTTAGGCCCGACCCAGGAGCAACACCAATTGCCGTTTCCATGGAGGGTGCAGAATTTTATTATCAAAGTATCGGCCTTAATTGGGAACGAGCCGCAATGATTAAGGCCCGACCGGTTGCCGGCGATATTATCGCCGGGCAAGATTTTTTACAGCGGATTAGAGGATTTGTCTGGCGCAAGCATTTGGATTATGCGGCAATTGATGACATCCATGCCATAAAAAACCTTATCCATGAACATCATAGTCACCGCGAAATAATGCTCGCAGGCCATGATGTTAAACTAGGACGCGGAGGCATTCGTGAAATTGAATTTTATGCACAAATTCACCAACTTATTTCCGGTGGACGCGAACCCGGCCTAAGAATACCCCCCACATGCTTGGCTTTAAATGCATTATGCAAAGCAGGTAAATTCACCAAATCAGAAAATAATACACTTCAAAAAGCTTATGTATTTTTAAGAACGCTTGAACACCGGTTGCAAATGATAAATGACGATCAAACTCATCAAATACCAACGGCAGATGACGATATTCTACGCATCACAAAATTTATGGGTTACGACACAGTAGATGACTTTAAAAAGAAAATAATGGAACACCTAAACGGCGTCCATATGCTTTTTAATAACCTTTTGCGAGATACTAATCAAACAACCCGAACTGATAAAAGTTTGTCTTTCCCTACAGATAAATACCATCCAGACACAATCGTCGCTATTCAAGCCGCCGGTTTTAAGGACCCACAAAAAATATATGATTTGATCAAAAATTGGCAATTAGGCCGTTATCGTTCTTGTAGAACGGAACGGGCAAGACTATTATTAAAGCAACTTATTCCGGATATTTTAACCGCTTTTGGCGACCATGATAATCCGGATGCAGGATTTGTAAAGTTTGATGATTTTTTATCAAAACTACCATCCGGCGTACAATTATTTTCGTTTATAAAAGCCCAACCATGGCTGCTCGAACTCCTTGCGCTGATCACAGGTATTGCGCCATTTTTATCCAATCAACTTTCAAGACAACCACTCTTATTAGATAGTGTTCTGAGCGCAGATCTATTTGAACAAAATTCTTCATTTGAAACCCTATCCCAAAGCCTCGATGAACAAATTCTAACGGCACGTGATTTTCAAGACGTTCTTGATATTGCCCGAAAATGGGCTAATGAAGGCAAATTTCAAGTTGGGCTTCAACTTCTACGTGGCACAACAGATGTGGTTCACTTTGGTGAAACCCTTGCTTTTATTGCAGAAATATCCTTAAACGCCATGTTGAACCATGTAAAAAAAGAATTTGCAAAAAAACATGGCGTCATAGAAAAATCATCGCTTTGTATTCTTGCTATGGGGAAATTAGGCGGACATGAGTTTACCACCACATCCGATGTTGATATGATCCTGATATATGATGCGGAAGATATGAACGCACTTTCAAGTGGGCCAAAACAACTTACCGTTAACCATTATTATGCTAGGTTAAGTCAAAATTTCATCAATAGTATATCCGCCCTTACCGGTGAGGGAAAATTATATGAAATTGATATGCGCCTTCGCCCTTCCGGAACGGCAGGGCCGCTTGCTGTGTCCATTGAAGGGTTCAATGATTATCAAACGGGGCAAGCCTGGACATGGGAACATATGGCATTAACCCGTGGTCGTGTAATATCCGGTTCGAAAACATTAACCGGCAAAATCGAGAACGGTATATATGATATATTAAGCCATAAAGGGCGTGACCAAGATAATTTATTACATGAAGTGTCAAAGATGAGGCAAAAACTTGTCGACAATTACACCACAGATAACATTTGGGCCATGAAACATACACGTGGCGGAATTGTCGATGCGGAATTTATTTGTCAATATTTACTCTTAAAACATGCAAATATAAAACCTGATATATTAAGTAAAAATATGCTTAATCAAATTTTAGAACTTACCAAAGCGCGAATTTTAACAGAAATTACCGGTCAAAAACTCTATGACGCCTGTCATTTATTGCAATCCATTCAAGCTATGCTACGCTTATGCCTAGGTTCTACATCAAAAAATGATGAAAGATCAGAAGCGTTATTGTCTTCTATTGCTGAGCTTTTAAAATGCTCCCCAGATGATATTGAAGGTCTTATAATTGAAAAACAAAAGTTTATTTATGATTTATATGTAGAAATCATTGAAAATCCGGCATTACAAATGCTTACCCCAGAACCCACACCACCACTAGATAATAGCAGGAAATAAAATGTTAGAAACAGGCCAAAAAGCCCCCGACTTTAATTTAGCCGATGAAACTGGCAAAAAAGTTTCCTTATCCGATTTTTCTGGAAAAAATATCGTACTTTATTTTTATCCTAAAGATAGCACCCCAGGATGCACTAAAGAATCCATCGGCTTTAGCCAATTAAAAGATCAATTTGAAAAATTGGATACCATTATCCTAGGTGCCTCCAAAGACAGTGTGAAAAAGCACCAAAACTTTATTAAAAAGTATGATTTGACCGTAAAACTTTTGGTTGATGAAGATGGTTCATTATGTGAAGATTATACAGTATGGGTACTTAAGAAACTTTATGGCCGTGAGTATATGGGAATTGAACGCGCGACATTTTTAATTGGTAAAGACGGCATAATTAAAAACATCTGGCGAAAAGTAAAAGTAAAAGGACATGTAGAAGAAGTCTTAGAGACCATAAAATCATTATGACTTCTGTTTGCAAGGCAGTCTTAGAGGCTTTTAATGCTACTGAGGTAGAATATAAAGTTAATTTAACCAGAAAAGCCGCCCGAGAATGGTTCTCGGGAAATTTATCTTTTGAATTTAATGCTTCTCCCCCTCAAAGACCGGGGCGACCGGATAAACCAGAATTAATCGCCCCCCAAGACATGCCTAGACGGCGAAATGCCAAGGCACGTGCCGCACGTATCGCCATGCTCCACGCCATTGCCCACATCGAACTTAATGCCATTGATTTAGCCTTAGATATTGTTGTGCGCTTTGGCGCTGATATGCCAAAAGAATTTACTGATGATTGGATCAAGGTTGCTGACGACGAAGCAAGGCATTTTTCTATGCTCAATAATCTCCTAATCGAATTTGACAGTTTTTATGGTGCTATGCCCGCCCATGACGGATTGTGGCAATCTGCAAGCACTACGTCCCATGATTTATTGGCGCGCCTTGCCATTGTACCTCTGGTTCTTGAAGCCCGCGGATTAGACGTCACACCTGCCATGATAAAAAAGTTTCAAGCTGCCGATGACCAAAAAAGCGTAAAGGCCTTAGAAATAATTTACCAAGAGGAAATTGATCACGTTCGTGCTGGCATAAAATGGTTTGAATATTTATGTATAAAAAGAAACATTAACTCTGAACAAGCATACCATAATTTGGTAAATCAATATTTCACCGGAAAACTCAAGCCTCCCTTCAATATTGAGGCACGAAATCAAGCAGGGCTTGGAGAAAAATTTTATATGCCTTTGATTCAGCAAAATAACTAGTTAAAACTGTTTGCTTTCCTTAACATTTTACTATCATATACAGGTTATTTTTACGAGTCGATGTAAGTTATTAATATAATTGAACGTATTTTATAGAGATTAAATCAAATATGAATTTTAAAAAATTAATATTTTGGGTAACAAAAACAGCAGAACGTTATTTTCCTGACAGACAATTATACTTCAGGACAAATGGTGATGTTCGTTTCATTACCATTTCAAAGAAACTGCAAATATTTTCAAGTGCAGTAGCTGCTTGCCTAGTCATTTGGTTTTCCGTAGCATCCTATAATTATGTTTATGTCAATGAAATTTTAGGCAATAAAGATACAGAAGTATCAAATGCCAATCGCAATTATGATGAGCTGGAAAATCAATATTCCGAACTAAAAAACGACATTCAAAAGTCAACAGTAGCATTAGAGCAACGTCAAAAGTATATTCAACAAATTTTAGAAGAAGAAGAAATTCTTGATACAAATATTCCTTCTGACGCTACTGAATTCGATGACAGCACCATTACGGACGACGATTATGACGGTGATGATAAAGAAGCCCGAAATAATATCCGTGATCAAAGTTTAGATAAAATTTATGTGGCCTTGAAGCGCATTGAGATGCAACAAAATAAAACCGTAAAGTCTATCACTGATAAAGTTGACGTAAAACTTTCCTTTTTAAAGGAAACTCTTGATAAAGCTGGCATTACGGAAAAAACAATGCTGTCATTGGCAAAAAAACTTCCTTCTTCTACCGCACAAGGTGGTCCTTTAATCGAACTCAAAAATGGTATCAATGGGGTTTCCCTTAACAGTACAACTTTTGATCAGCTTTATGAAAAGCGAAATAGTTTAAATGATCTTGAAATGGCCATTCAATATTTGCCGGTTATCACCCCACCGGAAAAATATTATATTTCTAGCAAATTTGGCGTTAGACGCGACCCGCTCACAAAAAAATGGGCCACTCATAAAGGTGTCGATATGGCCGGCTGGCATAAAACGCCAATTAATGCTAGTGGTGAAGGTTTGGTTAAAAAAGCAGGTCGAAATGGATCATTTGGATTATTTGTGGAAATTGATCACGGAAATGGATTTAGGACAAAATATGGCCATCTTTCAAAAGTAAACGTTAAACGCGGTGACGTTGTTACTGCAGGTCAACTTATTGGCCTAATGGGAAGTACCGGCAGAAGCATGAGCACACATTTACATTATGAGATCTGGTTCAACGGAAAACCCATTGATCCACTGAAAGTATTTAAGGCAGCAAAAGATGTTCAAAAAATCAAACAACAAGAATATACCAGTTAACAACGAAACAAAACCTAAGGAAGTTACGCCCATGAAAGCCCCTGCAAATTCTGTCCCTTCAATCATTAGTTCAGATGTTACCATTAAAGGTAATGTTTCCACGGCGGGCGAAATACAGCTTGACGGTACAGTAGAAGGCGATGTGAATAGTACTTCGCTAACCATCGGCGAACACGGTACAGTTAAAGGAAAAGTATCTGCTGATGATGTTGTGGTTAAAGGTACCGTAAAGGGAAGTATCGTTGGAAGAAATATCCGCCTTGAAAAGTCCGCAAAATTAACGGGTGATCTTTGCCATCAAACGCTCAGCATTGAAGCGGGCGCATTTATAGAAGGCAACCTTAGCCACCAGAACAATGCCGGTAGTACAACAGCTGCGCCCAGCCCAACAGCGAGCAATGCCACTAAAGTAGTTTCCGGAAACGCAAATAGCGATACCAAAGCACCCGCACAAAAGAAAATCTTTTAAGAATTAATCAAGCGGGTAGTTTACATAAACACTTTTATC
>JABIPV010000145.1 GCA_018699075.1 Kordiimonadaceae bacterium
TAAAGATGCGGGTGTAGACCTTGTTGATGTGTCCGCAGGGCAAACGGTGCCGGATCAAAAACCCATATATGGACGCATGTTTCAGCTTGGTTTTGCGGAAGCCATCCGTAATGTCCCTCGCATGGCAACAATGGCGGTTGGCAATATCACCGAAGCAGCACAAGTAAACACAATTCTTCATACGCGCCGCGCCGATCTTGTGGCCATTGGACGTGTGCATTTGTGGAACCCAAACTTCACCCGTGAAGCAGCAGCGTGGTACGGCGCTGAGCTGGAAGATAATGATTGGGAAAAACAATATCTTGCTGGCAAAGGGCAAGCCTATAGCTTAAAAGAGAAATCACGTGCACAGCAATTAGAGTGGCAACAAAAAGCAAAACCAAAAAGCCATAATGCTGACTAAACAATTTAAAAGGTAGAAATTAATGTCCACATTTAAAGTTACAAGAAAAATACGCTTCGGACAAACTGACGCAGCGGGGATTACATATTATCCGCGTCTTGTGGAAATGATCAATGATATCGTCGAGGATTTCTTTTCCGACGCGGTGAAGTTTAGTTATAAAGAAATGATTGTTGAAACCGATTACGGCGTACCAACCGTAAATTTAAATGTCACTTTTAAGCGCCCCGCTGAACTTGAAGATTATGTGGACTGGTATTTAAATGTGACCAAAATTGGCAATTCGTCTTTTACCGTAGATATCACTGCAAAAGTGGGTGAAAATGAAATCTTAAACGCCATTGTTACTCTTGCCTATATTAAAGGAAAAGGCGGTATTATGAAAAGCCACCCACTTCCAGAACATGTTAAAACTGTCATGTTAGATTATATGAAATAAGGATGTTTGATTGTCAGTCGTTTCTACAAAAACTGTAGGTAATATCGCGATTATCGTTATTGATAACCCGCCCGTCAATGCGCTATCACACGCGGTGCGTTCCGGTGTGTCTGAACAAATTGCCATAAATGATGAAAACGATAATGTTGATGCCATTATATTAAGTTGCGCTGGGCGGACATTTTGTGCCGGTGCGGACATTACCGAATTTGGTAAGCCACCTATGTCCCCAAGTTTGCCAGATATTATTGATGAAATTGAAATGGTCAATACGCCTGTTATTGCGGCCCTTCATGGCACAGCCCTTGGGGGTGGATTTGAACTGGCATTAAGCTGTCATTATAGAATAATGGATACTGCCGCTAAAGTAGGCCTTCCGGAAGTAAATTTGGGTCTTATTCCAGGGGCAAGTGGCACCCAAAGGTTACCACGATTGGTGGGTGTTGAAGTGGCACTTGATATGATTTGCAGCGGCAAGCCAATTTCCGCTGAAAAAGCGTTAAAAATAGGAGCCGTAGATCGTTTGAGTTTGGATGATCTGGAAACTGAGACTTTAGCTTTTGCGCAAGAGTTACTCGCTGATAAATCACCCTTAAAACGGATAAGGGATATTACCATTGAAGCAGCGCCAGGTGCGATTGAAAAATACAGACAAAAAATAGCGCGTAAATCGAGAGGTTTTTTGGCCCCCTTCGCCGCTATTCGTGCTGTGGAAGCTGCGGCGACATTACCGTATGATGAGGGCCTAAAAGTTGAACGACAAGAATTTATGACCTTGATTTCTTCTTCCCATTCTATTGCCCAGCGACATTTATTTTTTGCAGAACGTTTGGCGGGGAAAGTCCCTGGAATTGATAAAAAAACTCCCCTTCGTGATATTAAAGAAGTGGCAGTGATCGGCGGCGGGATTATGGGCTGCGGGATTGCGGTTAATTTTTTAAATAAAAATCTGCCCTTAACACTGCTTGAGGTCACAGAAGAAGCTTTGGAAACAGCACGATCGAAAATTGAAGGTATTTATCTTTCTTCTGTAAACAAAGGTCGTATGACCGATGATCAGATGCAAAAATGCATGGATCAGCTAACATTTACGACGCAGTATGATGATTTATCAACTGCAGATTTGATCATTGAAGCCGTTTTTGAAGATATTGATGTAAAGAAACAAGTTTTTACAAAGCTCGACCAGGTGGCAAAGCAGGGCGCAATACTGGCTACTAACACTTCATTTTTAGATATAAATGATATTGCGGCTTCTACATCTAGGCCTCGTGATGTGATCGGGCTTCATTTCTTTAGCCCAGCACATATAATGCCGCTGCTTGAGATCGTTCGCACCAAAAATAGTGCAGATGATGCAATCGCAACAGCCCTAAAAATCGGCAAAATAATTGGTAAAACTTCTGTGGTTTCTGGTGTGTGTTATGGATTTATCGCCAACCGTATGTCGTCATGTTATGGCCGTGAAGCTGGGCTATTATTACTTGAAGGCGCAAGCGTTTCTGAAATAGATCAAACACTTTTCGATTTTGGTATGCCTATGGGCATGTTTTCTATGCTGGATATGGCGGGAATTGATATTGGTGTGATGGCGCGCAAGAATATGATGGTTGGATCATATGATGACAAAGCGTTTCTAGTTCATGATGCTTTGGTTGCTTCAGGTAAAAAGGGGCAAAAAACCGGTTCAGGATTTTATATTCATGATCCGGCTACAAAATCGAAAACTGAAAATCCAGAGGTTGAAGAATTGGCGGTAAAAATTGCCGAAGAACATGGGATTAAACGTCGGGAAATTAATGCACAAGAAATTGAAGATCGCTGTATATACGCCCTCATTAACGAAGGTTTTAAAATTGTTGAAGAAGGCATCGCCCTTCGAGCAAGTGACGTGGATGTCGTCTTTGCCCACGGTTTTGGCTTTCCAAGATATCGAGGCGGGCCGCTTCATTACGCTGAACAAGTTGGCCTAGAAAAAGTATTAAAAAGAATAAATGAATTTGCGGATCTTTATGGTTCAAAATGGTGGACACCATCAAAATTGTTAGTTGAAAATTCGAGGAAGAATTAATGTCTGATGAAAATAAAGAAGTTGCCCTTAATAAACCATGTTTAGTTAGCTTGGTCGAAGGCAAAAAATACGCTTGGTGTACATGCAAGCAAAGTAAAACACAGCCTTTTTGTGATGGTTCTCATAAAGGAACAGACCTGAAACCGCTGGTTTTTAAGGCAGATAAAGATGAAGATGTTCTTCTATGTACGTGTAAAGCAACAGCAAGCGGCCCTTATTGTGACGGTGCCCATAATAACCTTGAAGATGAATATGCAGAAGCGTCAGCGGAAGAAGTTGAAAGCATGAAGAATTCTGTGTTTGTGCCGCGTGATCATGGTGAATTCGGCAAAGCGCTTATTGATGGCGGTGCTTATGTTCTCTCACCGGATGATGCTAATAATAAAACGGCAGGAAACCTGAATTATCAACCTGTTATTGCAGAGGTGGACGGGGCAACCAAACTTAGCCTACACCGCATGGTCTTATCGCGTGGAACGTCGCCTTGGTTACAATATAAAGGTGTTGATACTGTGCTTTATATTGTTGATGGAACAGGCACCATTGATATTGCGGGTAAGGAATTTCAGGTAGCGAAAGAAACGGGAATTTATGTGCGGCCCGGCGAAGCTTTTCGCATTATTACCGATAATAACATGACTATATTTGCCGCGGTTTGTCCCATGTTAACGGATTTAACCATTTTGGATGATAATACGGCAACCTTTCAAGCGGATTATCCAGAACGGGTCGTGGCCTTTGATCTGGCAACAGCAAATGTTATGGCAAATCGTTTTTATCAAGAACTTGTTGATAAAAAAGTGGGCTCAAACGAAGTAACACAGTTTATCGGTGAAGTGCCGTTATCACGGGCGGCCATGCATCGCCATCTATATGAAGAGGCGATTGTTATTTTACACGGATTTGGCCGTATGTGGACGGGGAAAAAATGGGCTGAAGTAAAACTGGGCGATGTTATTTTCCTTCCTCACAGACAAGGTCATTCAGTCGAATGTACAGATAAAAATGGCATGCGTTTAATGGGCGTATTTTACCCGTCCGGCAGTCCCGCAATAAATTACTAGGAATATTAATGAAAACAATGGCTGAATATAGGGAACACTTCCCAATTTTTAAAAACACTGTATATATTAACAGTTGTTCTTATGCGGCACTTTCCAATGAAGTTGAAAATGCCTTTTTGGAATATCTAAAAGATCGCCATGAAGTAGGTGCGGATTGGATTAACTGGTGTGATCGCCTGGAACGTGTTCGCGCGTTATTTGCAAAGTTGCTCGGGGCAAAGGCTGATGAAATTGCCGTTACTACGTCAGCATCCGCATCCTTAAGTGCTATTTCCAGCAGTTTAGATTTTTCAGGTACACGGAAAAAAATCATCACAACTGATCTGGCCTTTCCTACCGAAGCACAAGCTTGGCATGCTCTAAAAAAGCATGGTGCTGAAGTGGTTCATGTGAAAGAAAAAAATGGCATGATTGACCTAGATGATCTTGAACGTCTTGTTGATGATCAAACTCTACTTGTCGCTGTTCCGCTTGTTTGTTATCGAAATGGTGCTCTTGCCGATGTGCCGTCAATCCGTAATATTGCCAGATCAGCTGGTGCCATGATCCTGGTTGATGCCTATCAAGGGGTAGGTGCAGTGCCAATTGATGTGGAGCAGTGGGATGTGGATTTCATTGTTGGTGGATCTCTTAAATATTTACTTTCGACGGCGGGTGTTGGGTTTTTATATGTCCGTGAAGGGCTAATTGAACAATCCCAACCTACCCAAACAGGCTGGTTTGCCCAGGAAGACATCCATGCCATGCTAATCCATGATAATATTCCTGCCAGAAATGCGAGACGTTTTGAACAAGGTACGCCGTCAGTGCCAAATCTTTATGCAGTTGAAGCGGGACTAACTATGATTTTAGAAATCGGCGTTAAAAACATCCGCGCCCATGTAGCAGCTTTAAACGAACGTCTTAAAGAAGGCGTGAACAGAATCGGTGGGAAATTAATGTCACCAGAGAACCCAGAACATCACGGTGCAATGATCACCATAGCTTCCAATGATGAATATGGTTTGGTTGCGAAACTGGCTGAAAATGATATAATTGCCTCTAGCCGCGATGGAAATCTGCGGATTTCAGCCCATTTTTACAATAATAACCATGATATTGATGCCGTGATAGGGGCGTTAGAAGCAAATAAGAGTTTGCTCGCCTGATTTTTGATTGACTTCAAAGTGTTTAAAGCTAGAATGTAAAAATGTTACTGTGCAGTAACCAAAACATTATAAGCATTTTTAAACACGAATAGAGAAAACGTCATGGCATCCAATAAACCGGATTTAGAAACTTTAAAACTTCTAGAGAAGAAAGTATTATGGCTTGCCAGCTATATGATCCATAACGCCAATCATTTGCGTCCTTCACGTGATGGTTTGAAAATTGGTGGACATCAGGCGTCATCGTCTTCTCTTGCAACCATTATGACGGCATTATATTTCCATACATTACGTGTGGAAGATCGGATTGCTGTTAAACCTCATGCATCACCGATCATGCATGCGATTATGTATCTTATGGACCGTCAAACCAAAGAAAAAATGCTTAATTTCCGTGGTTTTGGTGGGGCACAGTCTTATCCTTCAATGACCAAAGACACTACGGATGTGGATTTTTCAACAGGTTCTGTGGGCATGGGGGTTGCCGCCACTTTATTTAATACCATCGTGCAAGATTATATGTTCGATCATAACTGGCACGGGGAACAATCCATGGGTCGGATGATTGCCCTTGCGGGGGATGCAGAGTTCGATGAAGGAAATATTTTTGAAGGCTTGCTCGAAGGCTGGAAACATGACGCGAGAAATCTTTGGTGGGTGATCGATTATAACCGCCAAAGCTTGGACGCTGTTGTTGATGATGCTCTATTTGAACGGATCAGTGGTGTGTTTGATAGTTTGGGTTGGAATGTATCCACCTTAAAATATGGACGTAAATTACAAGCGGCTAAAGAAGGCCCCGCCGGTGAAGCGATCTTAAACTGGATTGATAAATGTCCAAATCAGGTATATTCGGCACTGACATATCAGGGCGGACCAGAATGGCGTAAAAATCTTGATTGCGATCTTAAAGGCACATCTGGCATTAAAGAATTTTTGGATAGTCACGATGATGATGCCCTAGCGAGTGTTATGACTAATTTAGGGGGCCATGATCTTGAGACTTTGACGTCTTCTTTTGAAGAAGCGGGCGATAATGAACAACCACAATGTTTTATTGCTTACACGGTTAAAGGGATGGGCCTTCCGCTTGCAGGGCATAAAGATAATCATGCCGGGTTAATGAGTGTCGGCCAAATGGCTGAATTTCAAAAATCACAAAAAGTTATTCCTGGTGAAGAATGGGATAAGTTTGCGGGTATCGCTGAAGATAAAGATAAACAAAAAATGCAGTTTATCATTGATAATTGCGATTATCAGAAACGTGCGAGAGAGAAAAAGAAAGCGGCCCTGATTGATATTCCGTCTATTGGTATTCCAAAAGACGAGATGCAATCTACACAGGAAGCATTTGGTAAGATTATGTTTGAACTTGCCAAAGGGACCAGTGAAATGTCAAACCGAATTGTCACTACCAGCCCAGATGTGACATCATCAACCAATTTGGGGCCGTGGGTGAACCGTCGTAAATTATATGACCGTGAAGAAGTGAAGGATGTGTTTAAAGATAAACGAATTCCCAGCGCGCAAATTTGGCGTAAAGGCCCAAGCGGACAGCATATTGAACTTGGCATTGCTGAAAACAATCTATTTTCATTGCTTGGACAATTAGGACTTACAAATGTTCATTTTGGAGAGCGTTTATTTCCTGTTGGTACGCTTTATGACCCTTTCATCAATCGTGGTCTGGACGCTCTTAATTATGCAGCATATCAAGGTGCTCGTTTTATGTTGGTGGCGACACCTTCCGGAATTTCACTTGGACCAGAAGGAGGCGCCCATCAATCAATAGGTACGCCACTTGTGGGTCTCTCACAGCCCGGTTTGGTATCGCTTGAACCCGCTTATGCAGACGAGCTTGCCACATTGATGGAATGGGGTTTTGACCATATGCAACAGGATGACGGCGCATCAGTTTATTTGCGTCTTTCAACCCGTAAGATTGAACAATTGCCCCGGACGTTAACGGCTGCTGATAAACAGAATATCATCAAAGGTGCTTACTGGTTAAGAAAACCAACCAAAAGCACTACAAAAGCAATTGTTTATACAGGCGTGGTTGCCCCAGAAGTAATGGGTGCTGTGCAGGATTTACAACAAGAAAATAAAGATATGGCCGTGCTCGCCGTAACCTCATCAGATATCCTTTATAGTGATTGGTCTGCGGCGCGTCGTAAGAGTGCAATAGAAAAAATAAAAAGTGTTTCCCACATTGAAAAACTAATTGGCCAATTGGCGAGAGACTGTGAAGTGGTAACGGTTTGTGACGGGCACCCACTAAACCTTTCTTGGCTCGGAAGTATTTATGGTAACCCTGTCGTTCCGCTTGGTGTTGAAGCCTTTGGCCAAACGGGCGACTTAATCGACCTATATGAATATTTTAAAATCGACAGTGCTGCAATTGTTGCCGCACATGGTCGCTTAAAACGAAATTAACCCAGGAAAAGCAATGTATAAATCATCAATTACCAAGTTCCTCGAAAAAGAAAGTTCCGGGGGAATAATATTGGTGATCGCAGCTCTTTGCGCCATAATTATAGCGAATTCACCTTTTGGGTTTTATTATGACCAACTTCTGAGCACTCTTGTTCGGGTACAAGTGGGCGAGCTGGATGTCGCTAAACCTCTCCTACTCTGGGTTAATGATGGCTTGATGGCAATTTTCTTTTTATTGGTTGGCTTAGAGCTTAAACGTGAGTTTCTTGAGGGTGAATTATCCGATAAAAAAAGCATCATTATGCCAGGCTTAGGTGCTTTGGGTGGTATGATTGTTCCAGCGGGAATTTATATTTATTTTAACATCAATAACCCAGATACGATTGGTGGTTGGGCTATTCCCGCAGCGACAGATATAGCTTTTGCGTTGGGTGTGCTTTCATTACTGGGATCAAGGGTGCCGATTTCATTGAAAATATTCTTAACGTCGCTGGCGATATTTGATGATGTCGGCGCGATTTTGATCATTGCATTTTTCTATACCAGTAAAGTATCAATGACAGCATTAATTATTTCTGGCCTTTGTATCGTTGCACTTGCTATTTTGAATAAGCGCGGCGTATTTGAAAAAAGCCTATATATAATGTTTGGTGTAATTATGTGGGTTTCGTTATTGAAATCTGGAGTTCACGCGACACTTGCAGGCGTGATACTTGCCGTATTTATTCCCCTTAAATGTGAACGTGAGCCGGGCATATCACCCCTTAAAACCATGGAACATGATTTGCATGCGGTTGTTGCATTTTTCATTCTTCCCGTTTTTGCTTTCTGTAATTCTGGTATAAATTTTTCCGGAATTAGCTTGGACGATGTACTACATCCAATGCCTCTCGGTATTATTCTCGGGTTATTCATCGGTAAACAGGTAGGTATCTTTGGACTTTGCTGGATAGGTATAAAAATGAAAATTACCGAACTTCCCAAAGGGATGAGCATGACAGCGTTATATGGTACAGCAGCATTATGCGGTATAGGATATACAATGAGCCTCTTTATCGGCTCTCTCGCATTTGAAGATGGTGGTGTCGGGAACGTCCTTGATGAAAGAATAGGCATATTAATCGGCTCTCTGATGTCAGGCTTACTTGGATTTTTCATCTTGAATAAGACACTTAAAGCTAAATAAAAGTATTATTTCAAGCAATTTATTCTTTCTTAAATGGGCTATTCTTAAGCCAAGAAGATATATTTCTGGTTAATCCTCGAGGACCGACTACGAGCAATTCTTCGCTTTTTATTACATCTTTGTAATTTAAGTGGCCTAGCCAAACTTTTGAAAGAATTTCTACGGTTGAAGTAAAATAAACGTCGACATCTTTACCAGGATCTTTCACACAAATATCAATATCTTCTCCCTTTACAATCAGCCACCAATTGGGGTTGTCATCAATGTCTAAAAATTTAAATTTAATGATGGTTTCATTTCCGGGAAGTTTATCAGGCACAATACTTCGGCGTAGATAAATCATTAAGAAATCGACATCATAATCTTCATCAGTAAGGTTATCCTTTGCCCATCTCATTCCCCAGTCACCAAGATCTAATAGGATAGGGAGCAGTTGTTCGGTTGGTTCGGAGGCGAAGTATTCATAGCCTCGTTGCCCTGATATCTTTTTTTTAATTAGAAGACCGGTTTGTTCTAGCGATTGAAGGCGTTTTGTAAGTAATGCTGGGGATATCATACTTAACCCACGCTGAAGTTCGTTAAAACGTGAACTTCCCATAAGTAATTCTCGAATGATAAGCAATGTCCATTTTTCGCCGAGAAGCTCAGTAGCTTTGGCTATGGGGCAGAATTGTCCGTATTTCATCTTAGCCTCTCTTTATTAAAATATAGGTTACTATAACATATATAGTTAGTTACTTCACAATCTGTAGTTAGCTACTATAGTTTTGGAAGTATTCGGAGCATAATTAGCGGCCTATCCTTAAATGATCAAATGAGAAATTTAAGGAAAAGCTTATGAGCTTATTTAAAATCCATACGGCGATAAGTGCCGCCCCCCAGTTGCGTTTGCTATTTGAAGAAGTAGAACAAAATGTAAGTTTTGTGCCAAACATCTTTGCTGTGGTTGCTGAATCTGAGCAGGCTCTGAAGGCTTATGAAGCTATGGGACGCCATTTATCAAGCTGTCCGTTTACGCCGTCTGAAAAAGAAACTATTGAACTTGTGACCAGCATTGAAAATGGCTGTAGTTATTGTGTAGCAGGTCATTCTGCATTCGCGGCTATGCAAGATGTCCCTGATGAAATAATCTCCTCATTAAGGCAGAATAAACCAATTGATGATCCTAGATTGCAAGCTCTCGCCGAATTCACAAGAAAACTAATAAGATCAAAAGGAAAAATCTCAAATCGAGATTTTATTCTCTTTTTTGATGCAGGATTTACCAAAGCACAGATGATGGATGTTGTATTGGGGATCAGTCTTAAAACATTCACAAATTATATCAGCAACGCAGTCTCTTTGCCATTAGATCCACAATTCCAACCTTATGCATGGTCGGGACCAGAAAAGACTGAATTTAATGAAGACCAATTTTTAATTAATCAACTTTAACTCTAAGGAAAAACACATGTTACAAGAAAAAACTACAGACGAATTCGCGGGCCAGGTGGTTACAGATGTGGCGGCTACTATATCAGGCGTATTGACCAATATTGGTCATAAAATAGGTCTTTATAAGGCCATGGCAGGAGCGGGTGATCTCTCATCCTCTGAACTTGCAAGAAAAACAAATGCTGATGAACGATATGTGCGGGAATGGCTTAATAATCAAACCGCAGGTGGTTATGTTCATTTTAACCAAGAGCAGGATACCTATCATATGCCTGACAGTCATATTCCCGTGCTTGCTGATGAGGAAAGTCCTTTTTTCCTTGTGCCGGCCCTTGAGGTTGCTTCTTCACTCTGGCATGACGAAGAAAAATTACTGGATATTTTTACCAGTGGTAATGGATTAGATTGGGGCGCGCATCATCACAAGCTTTCTTGTGGTAGTGAATCTTTGTTTAGGCCCGGTTATAAAACATTTTTAGTGGCTGATTGGATTGCTTCTGTTAATGGGCTTTCAGAAAAATTACAGGCGGGCGCTAAAATTGCTGATGTGGGCTGTGGTCATGGCGCTTCATCTATTTTAATGGCCAATCAGTTTCCGGCCTCAAGTGTTGTTGGTTATGATCTTCATGATGGGTCGATTGATACGGCCAGAAAGCGCGCCGTCGATGCAGATGCAAATGGAAATATCGATTTTAAAGTCGCCAGTGCTAAAAATTATGAAGGTGAAGATTTTGACTTGATCTGCTTTATGGACTGTCTACATGATATGGGTGACCCTGTAGGGGCGGCGAAACATGCAAGGCAATCTCTTAATGACGATGGTGTTGTTTTGCTCGTAGAACCCGCTGCGGGAGATACGGTAACGGAGAACATCAATCCGGTGGGTCGTCTTTATTACGGGGTATCTACAGTTATATGTACTCCATGTTCTAAGTCACAAGAGGTTGGCGCTGCACTTGGTGCCCAAGCAGGCGAGAAAAGATTATCAGAAGTGATGATGGAAGCAGGGTTTTCTTCAGTCGAACGTGTAGCTGAAACGCCCTTTAATATAATTCTAGCCGCCAGACCTTAATCCTTGAATACTACCCGGAAACACATCCCAAGTTTCCGGGGGTTTAGATCTTGCATCATGATGGCTTTTATGTTTGGCTGTTACCTCGTTTTATCAATCAGGACAAGACCAATGAAAGCCGTTGTATTTGAAGCCTATAAAGCCATGCCGAAAATTCAGAATGTACCGGACCCTACACCTGTAAATCACGGTGTCGTTGTGAAAGTTATGGCGACGGGTGTATGCCGAAGTGATTGGCATGGTTGGATTGGTCATGATCCTGATATTGAACTGCCCCATGTGCCGGGGCATGAGCTTGCAGGAACCATTGAAGCCGTGGGAAAAGATGTCAAGAATTGGAAAATTGGCGACCGTGTAACGGTGCCATTTGTTTCTGGATGCGGATCTTGCCCTGAATGTCATTCAGGTAATCATCAAGTTTGCGATGATCAATTTCAACCCGGATTTACTCATTGGGGGTCGTTCGCGGAATATGTAGGGCTTCATTACGCGGATACTAACTTAGTCAGGCTTCCCGATGAAATTAATTTTAATACGGCTGCCAGTTTAGGCTGCCGGTTTGTTACATCATTTCGGGCAGTTGTTGACCAAGGGCATGTTTGCGCAGGCCAGTGGGTCGCTGTTCATGGTTGCGGTGGGGTTGGGTTATCGGCGATTATGATTGCAAATTCTTTTGGTGCCAATGTTATCGCCGTTGATCTTGATGATGAAAAATTAAAGTTTGCCCAGGAAATTGGTGCAGTCGCTACCCTTAATGCCAATAAAATTTCAAATATACCCGAAGCAATAATGGAAATAACCAAAGGCGGCGTACATGTGTCGCTTGATGCGCTTGGACATCCGATCACATGTGCCAATTCAATTCGGTCTTTAAAAAAGCGCGGCAAACATATTCAGGTGGGGTTATTGGTGGCGGATCAAAGCACACCGAATATACCAATGGATATTGTTGTTGCTAATGAGCTGGAGATTATCGGCAGTCATGGCATTCAGGCTTATCGTTATCCAGAAATGATGGAAATGATTAAAACGGGTAAACTAATGCCTGAAAAACTAATCGGGAAACAAATTAATTTAGAACAGTCGATTGATGCATTAATAAATATGGATAAGTTTGAGACAACTGGGGTCACCGTTGTCTCAAAATTTTAGATTTATTCTGCAGCAGCCTTTAAAGGCTCCGCTTGGTTTGTCGTATCTAATGTCAGCAGTCGAATGGCGGAAACCACGACCATCCAAAGACCTACTAATAAACCGATGCCAGAAAAGGCAAACAAAGTAAGAAGTGGAAGGACAGCGTCACTTTTTTCATAGAAATCTTCCCATTCTGTGAAGGCTTCCATTGAGCCCGCTACCATTAATGATCCTAAGAATACTATTAGAGAGATATTTGTGATCCAATGACCATAATTGGCACAGCTTTTTGCCCACCCCTTAAAATTTAATCCGGCAACTTCTTCGGTAATTAAAAACACTGACCCCATCAGGATCATTGTATTAATACCAATGGTCGTTCCCATGGCATGGGCAACCGTTATATGGGTGCCATGTGAAAAAAGGTTAAAAGCGGGAATTGAAATAAGGATTGCTAAAATCAAATTTAAAAATACCCATATATCTGCCGCAAATATAAAGCGGTATGATTGAAGATGAGCATGTTTCTGTTCTGGGGTTAATGAAGTACGCCAGTCCCAAATAATTTTCGCCAGCATAGCGAGTTCTGCCATACTTACGGTATAGGCAAGCATTCTAATCCAAGTGGCACTATCAACAGCATAAACATGGTGGGCCCAACCAACCATTAGAGCAATGAAACTCAATGTGTAAAGCAAGAAGGCCGATGTGGAGTGGGCCAGTTCTTTATTTCCGCTGATGCGTTCCATAACGAACATCCCTGTTCCGTACACGAGCATATTCCATGACCCAACTAAGGCACCATAAGATTTCCATTGAATGGTAGTTTCACGAATAATATTTTCACTGAAAAAAGGAATTAGATATAAATGAGCTTCCGAGAATGTAATTAAAAAGAAGATAATGCCTGTCATCCACATCCAGTAATAAACTGGCCAAGGGTTCTTTTCTTTTTTAAGCGTGAAAAGAATATTAAAGCCAAATAATATCCAGGTGGCAAAAATTGGTGCGGATAAAGCCGGTGGATATGCCCAATATTCACGACCACCAAAAATTCCCATAGAAAAGGCAGTTAAAATGGCGATCCCGGTAATAACAAAAATCCAGAAATGAAGTTTTATGGCGCGGGGCCATGTGATCATGAGGTTCTTATAATTTGGCAAGTAATGATAAATTCCGCCAATAGCTGCTAAGAAAATCCAAGCGACGGCTAGACTTACATGGACGGGGCGTAATTTATGAAATTCAAGCCCACCAAGACTATCAGGATAAATATATTTAAAGGCCCCAAGGACACCCATCAATACACAGGCACCTAAAGCCATTAAACCGAGTATTATGAAATTCAGACCACTGCGTCGATCAATATTAATCGCGTTCGTATTCGACTGTTCCATACCAGGTCATCCTTCCTTTTTGTGGGTTATATGCTCCGGCGGCGCCAGCATATTCAAGATAAGCTACCAGATCAGCTACTTGTTCACTGTTAAGGTCAAAGTTTGGCATTCTGTCCGTTCCCTCTTCAATAAACATGGCTGCATATTCGGGACCTTTTTCCATATCAATAACAATATTGGTTAAATCTGGTCCCATATATCCGCCTAAACCATAAATTTGATGACAAGCCGTACAATTGTTTTCTCTATATAGAGCCTGTCCGCGATAAGCACTTTCACTGGCGTTAGGAACACCTGTTAGTGCGGTTCCAGACGTATAAACGCTTGCAGAATAAAAAAAGAAAGACACGAATAAACTTAAAAACAATATCCGTCGCCATGGTTGATGCTCAGTCATAATCTACGTTTTCCCTATTTACGTGCTTTGAACATTAGATATAGTTTACTATTAATTTAGGGATGGTTTTTTGCTTTTGCATGGTTAATAGAAGAAATTACAGAATATTATTCTACAGAATGATAAAATTTTATAATAATTTTCTCATTTTTAGTGTAATTTTATTCTAAATAAAGCAGTGGGTTTGATGATATTATTTTGTTATAATATAACCTTTACAATGCTATAAATATGGTGTCCAATGTCGTTCATAATATAGAAAATAAAATCTAATATAGGAGGATATATAAATTGTTAATTAAAAATATAGGAAAAGCACTCATTGTGGTTGGCGCTATGACTGCGGCTATGACATCAACCAGCTTAGCGCAAGGAAATCCTTACGAGCCAATTCAGGGCGAGTGGGTTGAACTTCCTGACGGCCGTGAGTGGGGGGCGACTAGTACAGTATATTACGCAGGTGATGGTAATATCTGGATTGCGGAGCGTTGCGGTGGAAACACAAATTGTCTTGATACGCCGGAAATTGATCCGATTATGCTGGTTAATAAAGAAGGTGAAATATTAAAAAGCTTTGGTAAAAACATGATTGTCTGGCCACATGGTCTTCATGTTGATCCGGATGGTAATCTTTGGATTGCCGATGCGCGCGGTGATGAAGAACGTAAAAAGGGCCACCAAGTTCATAAATTTAGTCCTGATGGCGAACTTTTAATGTCAATCGGTACAGCAGGTGTTAGTGGACAGGATAAATATATCTTCAATAATCCCAATGATGTTGCTGTTGCAGCAAACGGTGATATTTTTGTTGCCGACGGCCATCGTCCAGGAACAAACGCCCGAATTGTAAAATATAACAGCAAAGGTGAGTACCTGTTAGAATTCGGTAAAATGGGTGCAGAACGTGGTGAATTCCGCGAGCCTCATGCGCTTGCTATTAATTCCGAAGGTAAATTATTCGTAGGTGACCGTCATAATTCTCGTGTTCAAATTTTTGACCTTGAGGGTAATCATCTTGACATGTGGACACAATTTGGTCGCCCAAGCGGTCTTTATATTGATGAAAACGATATTCTTTATTCGGCAGATAGTGAATCAAATACCGGTTTTCAACGTAATCCAGGATGGGAACGCGGTATCCGTATTGGTGACTCGCGTACAGGTTGGGTAACAGGGTTTATTCCTGATCCAAACCAAGGGTATATGCCAGGTACAAGTGTTGCTGAAGGTGTTACAGCCGATGAAGACGGTAATATTTACAGCGCGGAAGTGCGTCAACGTAGAATGCGCAAATATGTACCAAAAACATATCGTGGTGAGCCACGCCAAAGAAATTAGTTTCTAAATTAATTTTTAGCATTTAATATTATAGCCCCCATATAGAAATTATATGGGGGCTTTTTAAATAGAGATTTACAATGAATTTAAACGCTGATTTTACGCAAAATGTTGTTATTCGCCCCGAAGATTATAAATGGGTGAATTCTCCAATGCCAGGTGTAGAACGTATGATGCTTGACCGAATTGGTGATGAAGTGGCGCGGGCGACAACGATTGTCAAGTTTGCACCCAATAGTGAATTTTCACCACATGACCATGACGGCGGCGAAGAGTTTTTTGTCCTTGAAGGTGTGTTCTCTGATGAACATGCGGACTATCCCGCAGGAAGTTATATTCGTAACCCAATTGGCACATTCCATACACCACGCATTGGCGATGAAGGGGCGACTATCTTCGTTAAACTTTTTCAATTTGAAGCGGATGATCAAAGACAGTTTTCTATCAATACCACTACTGCGCAGTGGCGCCAAGGGCTGGTGCCGGGCCTTGCTGTAATGCCCCTGCATGAATATGGTACTGAACATGCGGCGCTTGTTAAGTGGGCGCCACATACAATGTTTCAACCTCACAAACATTGGGGCGGTGAAGAAATATTCGTTCTTGAGGGAACTTTTTATGATGAACATGGTGTTTATCCAAAAGGCACCTGGATAAGAAGCGCGCATCTTAGTGAACATCATCCATATACTAAAGAAGATGGCGCGCTTATTTTTGTTAAAACGGGCCA
>JABIPV010000229.1 GCA_018699075.1 Kordiimonadaceae bacterium
AAAAAAGCTGCTTTATTGGTAGCATTAATAACATCTATCACGGCAAATAGTGTTACGATGTCGGAAGAAATTGACTTGAAAGTTGGTGGCTTTATTAAAATAAATGCGGCTCTTGCCAACAAAGGCGTTAATGGAATTGATGATGCATCAGGTACTTATAATGCTGATTTACTTTTCGCGGGTGAAAACAAAGGATCGCGTTTTGGTATCAATGCTAAGGAAACCCGCCTACATCTTACCTTAAATCGAAACGATACACCGCTAGGACCAATTAAAGCCTACATCGAAGGTAATTTTGGTGCGGAAAGTAATGCAGATGGTAACACGGTGGAAGCGTACGGGACCAGTAACACGCGATTTGTTCTACGCCATGCTTATGTGGAAGTTGGTAATTTCTTAATTGGCCAAACCGTCAGTACGTTTGTTGATCCAAATAGTTTTTTAGATATTTTAGATTACGGGGGTAATTCTGCTACAACTTTTGCGAGGCAGCCGCAAATTCGTTATACGGCGTCATCTGATAATCTGTCATTAAGACTGGCCTTAGAAAATCCTACTTCAAACTTAGGTGATTATGATGTTACCGATGATCAAAGAATGCCTGATTTTGTAGGCCGTGTTGATTTCGACCCCAGCTGGGGCCATTTTTCAATCGCCGGAATTATCCGAGAACTGCGTATAGATAATGGCACCTTCGAAGCCCATAAATTAACTGGCGGTGTTATTGTCACTGCCAATAAAGAGATTATCAAAAATCGATTGGCGCTTTTGGCACAATATATCCGTGGTGGCATCGGTCATTATGGGGCGTTTTCTGCTTTTTCTGATGGTGCTGTTCTTGATGATGGAGTGGGGGGTAAGTTTATTGATCCCATTGATATCCAAGGTTTTACTGTAGGTGGCACCATATATATTACGGATAAGCTACGTTCAACAATTGCAGGATCTTATGCGCAAAGCCTTGATCCGGGGCTTAACCAGCAAACACTTGGTACAGGACATGCCATAGAGAATGTAAAATCATTTCATGCGAATGCCTTTTATGATCTTACAGATGATTTTATGTTAGGTTTTGAATATAAGAAATTAATTGGTGAGCTTTCTGATGATACAAAACCGGATGTTGATCGGTTTCAGGTATCCATGATATACAAATTTTAATATAAGTGGTCATATAATAATTGTTTAAAATTGGATATTTATAATAACCATATGACCATTTATAAAGACTTAAATTATTATTAAATAGAGTATGGATAATGTCAAAAGTCGCAACAAAGCCAAGAACGAAAAAACGTGGATATGATCTTGATAGTCGCCCGGAAAATAAATCCCGTCGCCGCCATCTTGCAACGGATGATGCGTGGATAACTGATTTTATCAAGCGGGCTCCCATGGGGTATTTCGCGACAAAATGGGATGATCAGCCGTTTTGCCATCCAATGACATATTGGTACGACGAAGATAAACATTGTCTTTATATGCATGGCGCGATGATGGGGCGCCGTGATGCAAATACCAAACGTCATAATCAAATCGCCTTTTGTGCTTCTGAAATGGGGCGAATGTTACCGTCTAACCGTGCGCTTAATTTTTCTGCACAGTTTCGTAGTGTGATGGCTTTTGGTGAAGTGGTGGAAGTTACCAGTAAAGAAGAACAGAAACATGTTTATTACGGTCTGATTGAAAAATATTTTAATCCAATGAAATTAAACGAAGAATTTAGCCCGATAGTACAAGAAGACCTTGACCGGACACGCGCTTTCCGTATCGATATCAAAAGCTGGAGCGGTAAAGAAAACTGGAAAGAAATAACAGACATGAACCCAGATTTCCCCGAACTAGATGAAAAATGGCACCAAGACGACGCCTTCCCAAATTCATTTGGAAAGATGAAACCTTAAAGTAACTTCTTACTTCTGATCCAACCGCATCTCGATCCGTCTATTGCGTTGATATGCTTGTTGAGTATCAGTTGCATCTAACGGATGGAATTGTCCGAAACCTGTGGCGGCGAGGCGGTCGGCGGGGATGCCTTCGCTGATGAGGAATTTAACCACCGAGAGAGCACGTGCAGTTGACAAGTCCCAGTTTGAGGGGAATTGTGTCGTTCGGATCGGTAACACGTCTGTATGACCGTCTACGCGCAGAATCCAGTCCACATCATCAGGTATGGTTGCCATGATTGAAGACAACGTCGTGGCAAGCTTGGCCATTTCGTCCTGACCACCTGAACCTAATGTAGCAGAGGCAGAACCGAAGAGTACTTCAGATTGGAAAATGAAGCGGTCGCCTTGGATGCGAATGTCACTACGATCGCCAAGGGCCTGGCGTAGTTTACCAAAGAAATCTGAGCGGAATTGATTTAGTTCATTGACCTTAGAGGCGAGGGCCGTGTTTAGGCGTTGACCAAGATTGCTTATCACTGCTTGCTGCTCAAGGTCCTTAGCTTCAGAAGCTTCGAGAGCTTGGCTTAAAGCAGCGAGCTGTTGTCTTAAGTTGGCTAGTTGTCCGTTAAGGGCGTCAACCGCGTCTTGAGCCGTTTTAGATAAGGTTCGTTCCTTGGTTAAGCTGTCCATGGCGACATTGTATTTATTCTGCAAATCGTCAATGGTCGCAAGCTGTTCACTGTTAGAGCGGCTTACACGGCCCGATATGCCTTCTGCATCAGCAATATCTGCTTCCAGTTCAAGTATACGGCGCTGAAGTTGTTCCCGTGATCCATCGGCCACTTGAAGGGACGCGGAAAGTTGGCTGACGTTTGAACGAAGGTCATCATTCGCTTGTCTTTGAAGGCTAAGTAAATCACCGAGTTCAAGAACCTGTTCTTGAAGTTTTTCCAAGGCTTCATCCTTACCGGATAACGCTTGACCCAAGAAAAATTGAGCGAGCATGAATATAGATAGCAAAAAGATAATTACCAGCAACAGTGTGCTTAAGGCGTCGACAAAACCGGGCCACGTATTATTGCTGACGCCGCCGGGCCGTCTTTGTGTGCGCAGCTGAGCCATTAGTCTTCTCTTTTCGCCGTAAGCGCCGTCTTTTTACCAGATTTTGGTTTTATTTCTGGCATGGCGTAATTAGTTTCTTCGATAACAGTTTTTGACTTGGGTTGTGCTTCTGGTGGCTCAGGGGATTTCGGGGTCTCGGGTGTTTTACGCTCCGCACGTGGTGCTTTTTCCGCAGTGGCTGAACCATCAACCATCGCCCCTAATGTACGGGCCAGTAATCTTATCTCTGAATGAAGGGAACTTGCGAATTTGTCTTGTCCCTTAACTGTTTCATCGGTCAAAGTTTTAATTTGTACATCAATGTTTCGAAGATGTTTTTCGCTAACCTGATTGTCACTGCCGCCTTGAGTAGAGGCTAGAACCGTCACCATTTGCTTCATAACGGAACGCATTTCGGTTTGATGATCAACCAGATTGGAGAGTTGAATTGAAAGGTTGGTGATGGCTTTATTAACGTCAGCTTTGTTTTCTTCGCTTTTGGCAATTACTTTGTGAAGGCTGTCTAAACTATCTGCGCTTTCTTCTAG
>JABIPV010000307.1 GCA_018699075.1 Kordiimonadaceae bacterium
ACTTTCAGGAATTGGATATATAGATCAGGACCCAAGCACTGATAAATACTGCCTGAGTATGAAATTCTTTTGGCTCGGCAAGGATGTGGAAAGTAAAATTGATCTGATCAGCGTTGCCCGCCCTGCTATGCAGCAATTAAAAGATGCCCTCGGAACCGCAGTTACTCTGTCCACCGTAACCGAAGAAAATATTTGTGTAATTGATATCTTGCGTGGATCATCACAAATAGATATCAGCACCAGACCTGGGTCAACTTTTCCACTTCATGCGACCGCGCAGGGCAAAGTAGCACTGGCCTTTGGTCCTTCAAATTTGCGGAAGAAATTATCAAATAAACCGCTTGAAAAATTTACCTCATATACCATAATTTCCGACACTGTTCTGGCAAAAGAATTAGAAAGCGTTAGAGAACAAAGCTGGGCGGTTGCACCGGAAGAAATCACACTTGGCATTAATGCCCTCGCTGCGCCAATATTGGATCACCAAAATCAGTTGGTAGGCACCATTGGCATTTTATCTTCCATTCATGAACTTACTAATAAACCAACATTAGAACAGATAGAAGCTGTAAAAAATGCGGCCCTGAAAATATCTATTCGTTTCGGTTTTAAAAGTGAAATTGTTTAGGCGTTAACCTCATACCAATTAAGTGTTTCATTTAAAGCAAGTCCAACAATTTCAATTATTTTTTCGACTTCAACTTTTGAAATAATAAAAGGCGGTGCAAAAACCAGTGTATTGCCAAGGGCACGGAGAATTAATCCGTGGCTCAACGCTGCATCCTCTACTTTACGGCCCATCATTAAAGCGGGATCAAAGCCTTCTTTTGATTTTTTATCTTTCACTAATTCAATAGATGCCATCAAACCTACCCCACGCACATCGCCGACCAACGAGTGATTTTTAAAACTTCGTAATCCTTGCTGAAACAAAGGGGCAACGTTTTTGATATTATCCAGCGTATTTAGCGCGTCATATTGATTGAGGGTTTCAAGTGCCACAGCAGCACAGGTTGGATGTCCGCTATAAGTATAACCATGACCGAAAATACCTACTTTATCGCTGCCATCTTTCATAGCCTGGTAAATATCTTCTGATACAAGCAATGCTGAAATTGGAAGATAGGCCGAAGAAAGCCCTTTAGCGCAGGTAATCATATCAGGTTTAATGCCGTATGTTTCACATCCCCAATAATTACCGGTGCGACCAAAACCGCAAATCACCTCATCGGCTATTAATAAAATATCATACTTTTTAAGTACTTTTTGTAGTTTTTCAAAATATGTGTCCGGCGGAACAATTACGCCGCCCGTCCCCATAACAGGCTCAGCAAAAAAAGCGCCAATTGTATCTGGCCCTTCTTGCAATATTTGTTTTTCTAAATTTTCAATGCAGCGGTCGGCAAATTCTGTTTCCGTTTCCCCCTCTTCACCAAAGCGGTAATAATTTGGGTTATCCGTATGAAGAATTCCTTCTATAGGTAAATCAAATTGCGCATGCATGAGCGGAAGCCCCGTTAAACTGGCAGCCGCAATCGTTGTGCCATGATAAGATCCGTGACGGCCAATAATTTTCTTCTTCTGTGTTTTTCCTCTGGCATTTTGGTAATACCAAACCAGTTTTATCGCCGTGTCGACGGCTTCTGAACCAGAATTTTGAAAAATGACTTTAGACATGGGAACTGGCGCAACTTCGAGCAACTTTGCCGCAAGCTCAATGGTCGGGTTATTTGATTTATTGGCAAATGTTTGAAAATAAGGAAGTTGATCCATTTGCTTTGCCGCAGCGTCCTTTATTGCCTGATTATTATAACCTAGTGTCACGCACCAAAGGCCCGCAACGCTATCAAGATATTTATTACCCTGATCATCAAATACGTGAACACCTTCGCCGCCAGTGATGATCATTGGTCCCGATTTTTCCTGTGCAGTCAGGTTTGATTGCGGATGGATATATGAATTAATATCTAGCTCAGCTTTGGTTTTCATTTTATTTACTCGCATTTTATCTTTAATTAAGTTTCATCAGAACGGTTTTATCTTCCAAATAGCCATCAATGGATGCTTTGCCCAGTTCACGGCCAATACCAGATTGTTTAACGCCGCCAAACGGTAAATTAGGATCAAACACATTATGGCAATTAACCCAAACTGTTCCTGCCTGAATTTTAGCGGCTAAATCGTGAGCGGACCTTAAGTCTTGGGTCCATATGCTTGCAGCTAAGCCGTAGCGGGTATCATTGGCTAAATTTAGTACCTC
>JABIPV010000125.1 GCA_018699075.1 Kordiimonadaceae bacterium
ATTGCGAAATTCATAGCTTTCATATTTCCCGCCAGTATTAACCCCCGTCGCAAGCGCCACCTGCGGCGCAGTCGCCGGAAGGATCGTCATCGCCGCCGTAAGCAGCAGTACATTCATTTTTTTCATGGATTTTTTTCCTCTACTAGTCCCACTATTTTGATGAAAAAGAGGCTAGCACGAGGAAGGTGGGGGGGCAAGGAAAAGAGATTATATAGTTTCAATGCTACTGACAATTTGTCACCCAAAATTAGATTCTTTCTTTTCAGAGGCAAGAATTTTAATGGATTAGTGGTTATATTATTTAGCCACGGTCAATTTTCACGTTAAAATCGCCGGTGGCGAAGAAGATTATGCCTAGAATGTAAAAGGCAATCCATAATGATTTTTTGAGCTTGCTCTTATCGGATTTCCAGGTTTTGGGGATGGCGAAGATGGTGAAATAGATCAGGAAATAGGTTTTTACAAAAAGCCGCATTATGCCGGGGAATGTGGTTCTGTCTATGGCTTCCAATCCAAAAAACTGCGGGATGCTAGGCACCGCGGCCATGGTTAAAAATAACAGGAAGATTGACATATAAGCCATGAGGAATTTTTTATAATTGGATTTCTCAAAACGTGAATTCATCACATAATGAAGGATAGAAAGACAGAAGCAGGTATAGGGCACAAGTGCAGTGATATCGCTCTGGAAATTATAGGCTAGTAATATCACCAGAAGTACCGCCGGGCCGTACCACCAGAAAATCACATCAATACAAAAATAAATAAATTTTCTGGCCAGTGTTCTGGTTTCAGGATTCCGGTCTAAGTCTTCCGTCGGCAGTATCCACGGAAAGGTCAGAAATTTTTTGTCAACGAATGTTGTTTCGAAGTCCAGTTTGGCATACATCTCCCCCCTTTTAATCATGTCTTTCAAGAAAAGATGCATATAGACATAATTAAACAGGATAAATACAGGGCTAATGGCGAAAAACCAGCGGCGGGATATTTCCGCCTCTATGATCGGAAGAACCAATGTCTCGCTTTGCCAATCGCCGGTATAGGCCGCAAAATCCACATATATTGATGTGATAAGCAAAATAAAGAGCAGAAACCGCACATGTTTAGAGGCTTCCTCCATAGTGCTAAGGAAATAGTCCAGTTCTTTTTCTTCGCTTATTTTATAGCTCAAAAGTGATCCTCTTTAATATTTCCTTATTATCACTAGCGCGATTGCGGGGAACTGTCAAATTTCCAAAAGTTGCCAAGGACTTAAAAATTCGCTAGGGTAATTTAAGGGATACTAAAAAAAGGGTGATTTAATGGATATGTTACTGGCGGGTCTTTTTCTATGGGCGGGCGTTCACTATATTCCGGGGCTTATGCCAAATGTAAAAGAAAAACTGGTCGCGACGCTCGGCGGCGCTTACCGCCCTGTGTTTGCACTGGCTATTATTAGCAGTATTTTATTGATCGTTTTCGGCTGGAAATCAACCAGCCCTGAATTTATATATGAACCGCTTTCTGATGCATCGCAGGTGACCGGCGTTTTAATGATCATTTGCTTTTATTTGCTCGGCGCAGCGAACGGACCAAGTAATGCTAAACGCTTCATCCGCCATCCAATGCTTAGCGGCGTTATCGTTTGGGGCGGTGCTCACCTTCTCGCTAACGGTGATAGTCGTTCGGTTATATTATTTGGTGGCATGATCATTTGGGCAACAACGGAAATTTTGGTCATTAATAAACGCGAAGGTGCTTATGAAAAACCAGAACCGGTTCCCATGAATAAAGACATCATCAAACTACTTGTCGCCATCGTTATTTACGGTGTCGTTGTTTTTGCTCACCCCTATATCGCGGGAGTGCCGGTGATGTCGCTATGAGCAACATAGATGACATCCCACAAGACGTTACACCCGACCAACTCGACGCGGCGCTTATTAAATTTGTCGTCACGGTGGAAGAAGAAATAGCCATTCATCATGATCACCCTGAGTGGATGGACTTAGACGAAGAATGCGTCGAGGAAAAAAACCTGATAGTCCGCGCTGGGCTCATTCTTTCTATGCTTGATGAAGGAATAACGCTTTTTTCAATCCCCGAACAAAGCCCGACCGTTAAACGCATCAGAACCGCCCAGGATTATTTTTCAAAGCTTAAAAGTTAATCTAGCAGATTGGCCGGAATCGGTAAGCCCTCACCCTCGCGCTGCCACATGCTTGAAAGTACCCACCAACGGCCATCATGTTTGCGCAGCTGAAACACGGTAACGCCGCGCGCTGTATAATCGGTATTTGCCATAGCGTCACTAATGCCATATGTGCTGATGACATTGGCCATATCACCAAAACGATGTTCGTCTCTTGATATTTCCCGTTCATAAAAATCGGTGGAGATAGTCTGGAATCGCTCACTCATGAGCACTTCTTCAACAAGGCCGTGAAGAAGCGTGCCATCAACGCTATTAACATTAAGTTTCGCGCCGGGAAGATAAAGCGTTTGAATCCGTTTAAAATCACGCTTTCCAGGTGGCCCTGAAACAGCCTCATAATAAGCGTTCATTACGCCATCGACGGTCGATACATCTTCAGGATTAGCTTCACGGTTCTGTGCAAAGGATGATGATAGCATGGTTATAAGAAAAAGTAACGAAAGTCTAAGCATTTATTATCTCCAATATATAATTAGAGGACGCTACAATGTTTATCCCCACCAAACAACAAAAAAGCCCCGCAACCGATTAAGGTCACGGGGCTAAGTGAATTAGACATAGTGCTTAAAGTGGCTGATATATTGCTCTGGCGTGCCTTTGCCAGCGTCAGTGTTTCAATATTTTTTCCAGTATTCTGCCTGCCTCTCTAGAGTATCCGGGATTTCTTCTGGTACGCGGTAATAATGGAGCCGTGAAGCTGCCGTTGCAAAGGTCAGATTAAGTCTAAGTACCAAGAAAAAATAAAGAATGCCAACCATAGCCCAGGCTTCATGCTTTCTACCGCCTAATACTAATGTAGCAGTATAATCACTATATTTTTTTCCTGATTATAAAATAGGTGGCAGCCGCCCACCAACCAACAGTAAAAATGCTAGTGTAGACGTTCATTCGGGCCACTTCAGCATCAATATGTCCGCCGTATGACGCCCAGCCATAATAAGCGATAATGATAATAAATGCCAATATACCGGGATAAACGTCCCACATTGGAACATATGATGTTAATCGACGAGCACTCAGCGATGCCGTAACCACTTCTGGTGCTGGTATTTTCTTAAAAACAGCAAAATATAAATATGCAACGTGAATAATAATAAACGGAATAACCGTAAACCAAATGAAAATAGGCAATTGGAAATAATAATCTGGTGTCGGGGTAATCCAGACAAATTTTATAATTGCTGCAAAGCTTATGATCGCTACTAAAAAATGATACCACCTAATGGCCAAATCTGATATTCTTAGACTATCAAATTCCGGGTGTTCTGAGAGCCATTTCAGATTTTTTTTAGTGTAATATATGTAAAAATCTGAATACTTTTTGGATACCCATAAGGAAGTAAAAAAATTGCCTGCGTTAATGCCAAAATAATAAAGATAAAATCAACCATTATTTTATCCCCTCAATTTTTCTATGTGATTAAAAAGTAGCAGTCTGATTTCTTTGACGGTCATGCCTCTGCCTTCAAATGTTTTTACAAGCTGGCCCAGTTCATAGCGCGCATCGGCCTGGTTCGACCTCTCAATGTGTACCGCGGCGTTATCTTCGATAAAAGTGCCCTTGCGGCCAGCACCGCGGATCACCTTTTGACTTTCAAGAAGTTTATAGGCCTTAGCGACCGTATTTGGATTAATCATCAAGTCCCCGGCCAGTTGCCTGACCGGCGGAAGTGAATGGCCCGATTTAAGCCCACCTTCCTGCACAGCATATCTAATCTGCTGCACAATCTGCTCATAAACCGCGAGCCGCGCTTTTGTATTTATCTCAATATACATGAATTACACAATAAAGCACTTTGTACTACTTTGCAATAGTACAGTTATCCTTTTGTTAACTTTTGGCAGAATTATGCGGAAAATAAATGCATAGTATTAAAAATTATCAAC
>JABIPV010000169.1 GCA_018699075.1 Kordiimonadaceae bacterium
CAGAAGTGGCTGAGTGTGCAGTCGTGGGGGTAGTGGATGAGCTTAAAGGCCAAGTTCCCTATGGTTTTATAGTCTTAAAAAACGGAGTTGAACGCTCTCAAGAAGATATTGTCCTAGATGGCATTGCAGCCATTCGCGCAGAAATCGGTGCCGTGGCAAGTTTTAGAAAAGCAGTTGTTGTTCAACGCTTGCCGAAAACGCGATCTGGTAAAATATTAAGGCGTGTTATGAGTGGCATTGCGGGCAAAGAAAATGTTTCTGCACCCGCAACGCTTGATGATCCGGTTATTTTAGATGAAATTAAGGCGGCGTTATTCTCTTAACACTTTATCAAGTGCGGCGGTAAGCGCGTCAACTTCTTCAATAGTGTTGTAATGGGTCATTGATACGCGCATGGCACCGTTATCTTTTGATATATCCATGCTATCTGCCAAACGGCGCGCATGAAAATCACCAAAGCGCATGGCAATTTTATATTTGTCCATGGCAATACACACTTGCTCTGGGTCTTTGCCATCAATGGTAAAGGCGATGGTAGGTACGCGCCTCGGGTCCATGCCGTCTTTGATGCCAATAATTGTGCAATCGTTGCGTTTTCTTAGATAACTGAGTAAACGCTCACCTATCAGCATTTCCTGTTCAGTAATGTCGTCAAACGCCGCGACCAACTTATCCCGCCTTGAACCCGTGGACCCAGCCTGTGTTCCCAGTTCAACCAAATAATCTACGATGGCGCCAGAACCATAAGAAAGTTCATAATTTGCGTTGCCAGGCTCCATTTTTGCCGGGATTTTATCCTTGCCGTAAAAATAATGATAAAGACCGTCCAGTTCCTGCAAATGATCATAACGAACATATAATGCCGCATGGTGAGGGCCGAATGTTTTATAAAGACTTAAGGCATAAAAATCCACATCCCAGTCTTGTACATCTACGGCGCGGTGTGGCGCGTAAGCAACGGCATCAACACATATTTTTGCCCCGCGGTCATGGACGAATTTGGCTATTTCTTTAACGTTATTAATGGTTCCAAGTAAGTTTGATGCATGAACAACTGCAACCAATTTTGTCTTATTGGTCATTAGTTTATCAAGTTCCTCTAATTCAAGTTCGTACGTTTCTTTATTCATAGGCCAGAACTTTACAATAACGCCTTTTTCTTCAAGCCAAACCCAGGGGCCAATATTTGATTCGTGATCGGTGATGGTAACAATGACTTCATCGCCGGCTTGAAATTGGCTGGCCATGGATTTTGATAAAAACTGCAGTAGGATTGTAGAAGAAGGGCCAAAAACGATTTCTTCTGTGCGGGCAGCGTTAAAAAATGTTGCTATATTTTCCCGGCCTTTTTGATAGGCGGCTGCGGCTTTTTGGGAAATTTCATAACTTCCGCCAAGCTGGACATTATGTGAATAATAATATTCATTAATGTTATCAACGACACCTTTTAAAATCTGCGATCCGCCAGCATTATCCATAAATACCCAGTCGGTATTCAGGCCGGGGAATTGTTCTCTTACGTAATTAATATCGAGGGTCACTTGCATTATTCCTTTAAATTATATTGTTAACTTAATGATTTAAAACGGCTTTTAAGAAGTTTTGTGTGCGAATTTCTTGGGGGTTATCAAAAATATCACTCGGTGAGCCCTGCTCAACAATTTGTCCTTCGTCCATGAATATAACTCTGTTGGCAACTTGGCGCGCAAAGCCCATTTCATGTGTAACGACGATCATGGTCACACCTGAATGGGCGAGCGCCTGTATAACTTCCAGAACTTCACCGACCATTTCTGGGTCGAGCGCAGATGTCGGCTCATCAAAGAGAAGTACTTTTGGCTCCATAGCAAGCGCGCGGGCAATGGCGACACGTTGTTGTTGTCCACCGGAAAGTTGGGCAGGAAATTTATCCGCCTGTTCGCCAATACCGACCTTATTTAGGAGTTCTAAAGCACGCTTTTTTGCATCTTCTTTTGAAATACCCCTAATGCGCATGGGGGCGAGCATGACATTTTTTAGAATGCTTAAATGGGGAAATAAATTGAAGTTTTGAAAGACCATGCCCACTTCGGCACGCACATTTTTGAGGTTTTTACCTTTTTGGACTTGAATGCCATCAACGGTAATTATGCCTGTATTATCATATTGCTCCAAAAGATTAATACAGCGGATCATGGTTGATTTCCCCGACCCCGACGGACCAATGACACAAACCACTTCGCCTTCTTCGACGTCAAGATTAACGTCTTTCAGTGCTTGGAAGTTTCCATAATGCTTTGTTACATTTTCCAATTTTATTAAAGCCGTCATTATCTGTCTCCCACTTTAAATTTATTCTCGAGTCGGGACACCCAAAGCACTAAAGGCAGTAAAAATATTACATATATAACGGCTGCCGCGATAAGGGGCGTTGGATTTGCGGCCACGGCCTGCGCTTGAGTTGCTTGTTTAAGAAGATCAGGCATGGCAACCACAGAAGCAAGCGCCGTATCTTTTATGACATTAATACAGTTATTGGTGAGCGGTGGAATGACTATTTTTATGGCTTGCGGTAAAATAATATCGCTCATCATATGACGGTAGCCTAGACCTAGGGCCTCAGATGCCTCAAACTGTCCCTTAGGGATGGCTTCAATACCCGCCCGGAAGATTTCTGCTGTGTATGCCCCTGAAACCACAGTTAAGGCTGTAGCAGCGGCATAAAAGGGTGAAAGGCTAAGCCCTACAAAGGGGAGCGCATAGAAAATTACGATTAGTAAAACCAAAAGGGGAATAGAGCGAAAAATATCAATATAGGCTTTAACGACAAATTTCACGGCCGGCGAAGCATAAAGACGCGCGAGTGCCAATATAAGCCCAAGAACAAGCCCGCTAAAGATACTAAGCACACCAAGTTGAATGGTGGTCATCAATCCCATGATGAGCATGGGGTATGTGTCCAGAAATACTTGAGTGTTTAAAAAAGTTTCAACGAAGTTTAATATTAAACCGTCTCTAACGCCCGGCATGTCTACTACTTTTACCGTAGAAGTGGTGGCTTCAGCAGGCGCGCCGAACCATTTTTCATGGAGGGCATTGATAAATCCTTCTTGTTTTAAGGTGCTGATCACATCGTTGACTTGTGTGGATAACGGCGTGTTTTTACCCATCATTATGGAATAACTACCACCGGTTTTAATTCGTTCTGCTACTTGAAGACCCGGTTTGTCCTTGGCATAATACTGCATTGCGGGAATATCACTGATATATCCCTGAATGCGGCCTATGGTCAGGTCCAGCATGGCGGGGGCAAGTCCCTCGTAACGACGGATTTCAGAAAATCCATATTTTTCTTGGTTTTCTGTTGCCCACATATCGCCCGTTGCGCCTGTATCCACGGCGATAATCTGCCCTCTTAAATCTTCGAGGCTGGAAATGCCGTTGCCGACACGAACGGTAAGAGACTGGTCGCTATCATAATAGGGTTGTGCGAAAGAAGCACTTTGTAAGCGTGTTTCAGTAATGGCTATGGAAGAAATAGCCATATCGATACGGCCAGATTGGGTGGCAGCGAACAATCCGTTAAAGGGAACATTCATAATGTCCACTTCACGGCCTAACCTTTTGCCAATTTCATTAACCAGTTCAATTTCAAAGCCAACATAATCGCCGTTGGTATCCTGAAATTCCCACGGCACATTACCGATATTGGCACCAACTTTGATGGGATCGCTCGATTGTCCATGAACGCTGAAGGACCAGAATAAAGCAGGAATCGCGATTAAGATTAAACTCAGGAAGCTGCGGCAGTATTTCATATGTCGTTCCTGAATTTATTTAAGGGATGCCAATTTGTTATCTAGTCTAGAAAGTAGCCTGTCAAGGTCCTTATGATCATGAGCCGTGAGTGAAGGCCCAGGCGCGCGCGTTTTGGCGGAAGATATAGCACCGCGGCGTCGCAGTATTTCTTTGCGAACCGCAAGACCGTATCCCGGTTGCTGTTCGTGACGTACTATAGGAAGATAGACATCAAATAAATCCTCAGCGCGATCTTTATCGCCATTTGCATATAGATCACATACTTGAACGAGCATTTCTGGGTAAGCAAACCCAGTCATGGCCCCATCTGCACCACGGCCCAGTTCTTGCGGGAGGTATAAACCGCCATTTCCACAAAGTATGCTAATACGGCGCAAGCCTTCAGCTTCTGATTTATCGCGGAGCGCTGACAATTTACCTAGCCCGGGCCATTCTTCATGTTTTAGCATAACTACTTGCGGGATTTCCCTAATAATTCGCATCAAGCAATCAACCGATACATTTGCATTGGTCGCAAGGGGAAAATCCTGATAAATCAAGGGGGTATTATTACCAAGGTTATCTGCTACGGCAGCAAAATAATTAAAAATTGCTTCGTCTGTTTTGTGGGCAGCGAACGGCGCGACCATTACACCCGCTGCACCTAGATCCATAGCAGAATTAGCGAGTGAAGCCATGTTATCCATGCCTGCATTACTGACGCCAACGACGACAGGTATACGGTTATCAACTCTTTTCAAGACCCTTGTCATAAAGGCTTTCGATTCAGCAGGGGTTAATTTTGGTGCTTCACCCATCATGCCAAGGATGGTGATGCCACTTACGCCTTTTTCAATATAGAAATCTGTTAGGCGGTCTGCGCTCTGCATATCAATGGCGCCATCATCTAAGAAAGGGGTCGCTGAAATGATATAAACGCCGTTGGCTTGCTCATTTAATGTATGTGTCATGATTATTCCTTAAATGAATTTTGCGCCGAAATTGGTTTTTGGATCTATTTCGCTAACAAGTCTTTGTAATGGTTTTGCTGCTTCTGGCCTGTCACGTTTCAAATATATACCTGAGCCACGTTCAACACAGAGCTCTTCATTTTCAACGACGATGCGGCCACGGCTAATGACCGTTGTTGGCCATGCGTTGGCAACGCGTCCTTCGTAGGGGGTATAATCCATATTATCATGGAGCGCATCTGCGGTAATTTCTACCTTTTTAGTTAAGTCCCATAGGGCAATATCAGCGTCAGAACCCACGGCGATGGTACCTTTACGTGGGTGAATGCCATATGTTTTGGCAGGGTTAGTTGCGGTCACTTCCACAAAACGGTGAATATCCATGCGTCCTGTCATAACGCCTTCTGAAAAGAGTAGCGGCATACGAATTTCAAGCCCGGGCACACCATTTGCAATTTTATCAAAGGTTGGTTTTGGTCCAGCGGCAAGTTTACCGGAACTATCATATTTGTAAGGGGCGTGATCCGAAGAAAATACTGTGAATGATCCATCAATCAGACCACTCCAGATGGCGTCTTGAGATTCTTTGTCCCGTGGTGGGGGACTACAACAGAATTTAGAGCCTTCCATACCGTCTTTATCCAGGTCATCAATGGTAAGGAATAAATATTGAGGGCAGGTTTCACCGTATACTTTTAGACCACGTGCTTGCGCACGTCTAATTTCATTTAAAGCAGCCTCAGAAGACACATGAACCACTAACATTGGTGTATCCAGTAGCTCAGCAAGGGATATCGCACGGTGGGTGGCTTCTTTTTCGGCGATTTTTGCATGGGCGATCGCGTGATATTTTGGATCACCTTTCCCCTGGTCCAGAAGTTTTTCAGTAATCCAGCGAATAACATCATGGTTTTCGGCGTGGATCATTACCATTGCTTGTTCGCGACGTGCCGCAGCTAGAACATTTAATATATCATAATCATCAAGCTTAAGATCATCATAAGTCATGTAAATTTTAAATGATGTAATGCCGTCTTCTATCATTGCAGGAAGTTCTTGGCCAATTATGGCATCACTAGCGTCAGAAATAATTAGATGAAAGCCATAATCAATAACAGCTTTGGGTACTGCGCACGCCATATAATCATCAACCACTTGGCGAAGGCTTTGTCCGCGGTGTTGTGCTGCAAAAGGAAGCAAGGTGGTAGTTCCACCAAAAGCAGCGGACACAGATCCGCTATAAAAATCATCGGCCGTCATAATGCCAGATGATGATCTTTGTTCAATATGACAATGGGCATCAACGCCGCCGGGTAAAATAAGCAAATTTGTTGCGTCAATTTCACGCGTACCACCAGATAAGTCTTTACCAAGGGCAACAATTTTGCCATCCTTTATGGCGACATCTTGCTTTACTTTGTCCGATGCGGTTACCGTGGTCCCGTTTTTGATGATCAGATCATATTGTGTCATTGTTATTTTTACCTCTTTAGATGGGTTGATAAATTATCATTTGAA
>JABIPV010000285.1 GCA_018699075.1 Kordiimonadaceae bacterium
AATTATAATTTTCAAAATGATTTGACCTTAAATAGTATGGCTCTTCATTCTTTCATAGATATGTACAATCGGCCACAAGTCACTATTCTGGAAAAGTTGCACAAGATGTTAGATGATGAATTAGGTATTAATCACCCAGATTGAATGTCCGCTTTTGGCCGAAAGCAGACACTCAGATTATGTCGTTTTGACCTGCCCTTACAATTGCTGTAGCCTCTTCACATAAAATGGGAGAATTTAATGTTCAAGAGACTGTCTGTTTCAGAAATCGCTGAAATCATAAGCGCGGTGGCAATAGTAATCGGGCTGATTGTTGTTGGCATCGAACTTAATCAAAATACCCAAGCGCAAAAGTCTAATACGACACAATCAATAGTCCGTGATTATGTTGATAGCGTTGCTTTGTTGGTTACGGACGAAGAGCTTACAGATATTTATATTCGTGGAGCTGCCGATATTGAAAATCTCAGCAATGTCGAGAGCCTTAGGTTTTATTCTATGCTTTATAATCTCACTCGCGCTTATGAACAATTACATATTTCATATAAAGAAGGATTAATAGAACCCGGTGTTTGGAATGGATTTAAACAGCAAATGGTTGAAAGTTATAAAGCGCAAGGAATACGAGATTATTGGTATATGAGAAAACATTGGTATAGTGTTTCATTTCAAGAACACATAGACATTATTATTAACACCGAAACCGAATATGAAATTCCGACCTATATTAACAGGTCGGAAGGTTTAGATTAACCTCCAACGAATGTCCGTTTCTGACCGAAAGCGGACTTTCAGATTGCGCCAGATAAATGCTTTTTATGGCCTCGGTCTGGATTGTAATTTCTTAAAGCCCTACAAAGGCCACACCCAAACAATCATTGGTAACGCCACAATCGTTATAATAATCTCAAGTGGTAATCCCATGCGCCAATAGTCTCCGAATTTATATCCTCCGGGGCCCATGATCAGCGCGTTGTTTTTGTGGCCTATGGGGGTGAGGAACGCGCAGGATGAGGAGACGGCGACAGCCATTAGGAAGCTGTCGGAACTAACACCCAGTGAGTTTGCCATGCTTACGGCGATGGGGGCCATCATCACGGCGGTGGCGACGTTATTCATTAAATCCGATAAGGTCATGGTGACAATAAACAGAAGCGCGAGAACGACGAAGGCTGAATATCCTTCCGATACGTCGAGTATCCCCGCGGCAATAAGATCAGTAGTGCCGGTTGTTTCAAGCGCGCCACCTATGGGTATCATTGATCCCACCAGCACGATCACGGGCCAGTCGATCTTTGTATATATATCGCGCAGCGGGATGATGTTAAAAAGCACCATACCAAGCGCAGCAATGGCGAGTGAAACAGTAAGGCTGGTTATCCCCGTTGCCACCGCTCCAATGGCACCTGCAAGCAGCAGTATCGCAATACCTGCATGGCGACGTTTTCCCATATTAAAACCGCGTTCCGCCAGTGGGAGAAGGCCAAGCCTGTCCATGGATTTTGACATACTGTCGTTATCGCCTTGAAGAAGAAGTACATCGCCGGGTTTAAACTTGAGTTGATGGAGTTGATTATTAATATTTTGCCCTTGGCGGGAAACACCGAGCAGATTGAGCGCCGATCTTGATTTAAGTTTAATTTCGCCAATTTTACGGCCGACAACCCGGCTATCGGCGGAAACAACGGCTTCTTGCAAGGCTACATCATCATTGGCAAATAATGACCGATCATGTTCGCCGCCAACTATTTCCAAACCTAATTTATGGGAAAATTCATCAAGTTCCTTTGGGCCCGCTTTCATAATTAGAATGTCATATTCATTGATGACGCGCGTACGGCTAAGACGTAATATTCTTTTACCGTCGCGTATAAGACCCGCGATACGCACATCACAGGTGTTGGCAATGATGTCGAGTTCTTTAATGCTCTGACCAATCGCTTCTGAGTTTTCCGCGACAACACATTCGGCCACATAATCATCAATATCAAAAAGGTCATCTGTGGCTGATTTTGCCCCCCTGTCTTTAGGCAGTAAGCGCCAACCAATAGTGCTGAGGAAGAAAACACCAACGATGGCAACAACGGCACCAACGGGGGAGAAGTCAAACATGCTGAAAGGCTCACCCGCAACAGTTTCACGGTAATGGGCAATCACGATATTGGGTGGCGTACCGATTAAGGTTATTAAGCCGCCGAGGATTGAACCAAATGAAAGAGGCATTAAAAGCAGCGCGGGGGAACGTTTGACTTTCTTCGCACTGTCAATTGTTGCTGGCATAAGAAGCGCCAGCGCCGCAACATTATTCATCATTGCCGATAAAATAGCAGAGAAGCTCGACATGATGGTAATTTGCAGGAACAGGCTTTTTAAGGGCGGCACGACGATGTGGGCGATGCGGTCGATCACCCCTGAAACCGCAAGGCCACTACTTATAACCAATACGGCGGCGACGGTAATAACTGCGGGATGGGAAAAACCATTAAAGGCGGCGTCTGGTGTAATGACACCGCTTATGACGCTGACCATTAAAGCGCTGAAGGCGACGACGTCATAACGCCACTTACCCCATAAGAAAAAAATAAAAACACCAACGAGAATAAGAACGATACTAAGCTGTTCAGTAGACAATATATATTTCCCTATATTTCTTTTTTAAAATTCTTTTTTAATTTTTTCTAATTGTAATATTTTTTACATTAATGGAAAAATGGTGTTAGGGTAATAAAAAATAAAAAACTATGCAAAATAAGAGGGACCAAAGACCATGGTAGAAAAGTATTTAATGCTTTTTCTGTATCTATGTATATTGATTTTTTTAAGCTATATCGCCTCAAAAAGAGTAAAAAACCTTAAAGGATATATCACCGGAAATAAAACACTGGGTTTTTGGGTTGCGGCATTTTCGGCTCAAGCCACGGGGGAAAGTGCGTGGCTACTGCTTGGTTTAACCGGAGCAGGGGCCATGGCGGGGGTCAGTGCGTATTGGGTAGTGGTTGGTGAAATGATTGGTGTCTATGTTTGCTGGTTCATTATGGCGGAACGCTTTAAAAAGCTCACCGATCATTATGACAGCCTGACCATGACCGATTATTTGGTCAGCCGCTTTAAAGCCAATGGTCATTTATTGCGGGTGGTCGCATCTGTGTCATTGGCCATATTTATATTGATTTATATTGCGGCGCAAATTGATGCCACGGGTTCTGCCTTTGAAAGGTTCCTTGGCTGGAATTATCATACGGGTGCGGTTGTTGGTTTTGTCGTTGTGGTTTTTTATAGCGTCATTGGCGGCTTTCTGGCGGTGGCATGGACGGATATGTTCCAAGGCGCCGTTATGGTCATCAGCTTATTTGCCCTTCCCGTGATTGCCTTTTTCATGCTTTCTGAAAGTGATCACCTCTATCAAGGGTTAAGTGCCATAGACCCTAGCTTGGTTAGTCTTTCAGGCACGGGTGGATTAATGGGGATCGCGACCATATTAGGCATGATGCTTATTGGTCTTGGTTTTATGGGTTCACCGCAGGTTTTCGCGAGGTTTATTGCTATTAAAAGTAATGATGAAATCAGACGCGGACGTTGGGTTGCCCTTGGATTTACATTCTTTGTCGATGCTTCGGCGGTCAGTATAGGGTTACTCGGTCGTTATCTGTTCACGGAAGTAGGCGGTGATGCGGAAGCTGTGCTTGGAAATGGTGGTCAGAATGTATTGCCGACATTGGTGGAATATGTATTCCCCGCTCTTATTGTTGGCCTTTATGTTGCGGCGGTACTTTCCGCGATTATGTCCACGGTATCGTCACTTTTAATCGTTGCTGCGGGATCAATTACCCATGATATTTACCGTAAAATTTATAATGCAGATCTGGGCGGTGAAGCATCCGCTAAACTTTCAAGAAAATGTACCATAATTTTTGCGGTACTTGCCTTGGCCATTGCCCTCACGGTTTCCTTTGTATCGCCAAGCCGGACAATTTTCTGGTTTGTGATCTTTGGTTGGTCGGGTATCGCGGCGACCTTTTGCCCGATGGTGATCATGTCTTTATTCTGGCGTGGCTTTACGGCGAGGGGGGCGATTGCCGCAATGATCGTAGGTTTTCTATCAATACCGCTTTTCAGGTTCGTGATGCCGTTGTTGCCTAATGTTGGTGATTATTTCGTCGCCCTTGAAGCATTACCACCTGCATTTTTATTGTCATTTGTCGCGGGTTATATTTTCACTAAATTAAAACCGGATACTGAACTGGCGCACACTTATCAACAAGAATTGGAAGCGATAGAAAAATAAAGAAGGATTTGAATTGGATAGACGTCAATTTATCAAAACGACTGCGGCTCTTGCCTCCGTTCCTCTTGCTTTAAAAGCGACAGTGGGACATGCCGAGGAAGATGCTTTTTGGAAAAAGATCATATCCGAGCATGATGTATCAAAAGACTATATCAATTTAGATGCCGGCAGATGGGGCATAATGGTAAATCCGGTGCTGGAAGAATTTATCAGACGCACGCGCTTGATTACGCAAAATAGTTCATATTATGCTCGTAATATTGACATATCCCCGGAACTTGGTGGCCAATACCGCGAAGAAAATAAAATTATCCCCAAGGTACTCGCGGCAAGCCTTGGGGTTGGTGAAGATGAAATTGCCCTGACCAGAAATGCTACTGAAGGCCTGCAGCATTTAATCAGTGGTTATAATCTATTAAAATCAGATGATACGGTCATTATTTCCGATCTTGATTACGGCAGTGTTGCGCGTGAAATGGAGGTCCGGACCAAAAGGGACGGCGTTAATGTCTTTAAAATCATACTCCCTGAACCAGCGACTTATCAAAATATAATTGATGCTTATGAAAAAGCTTTGATTGATAACCCGAAAACTAAACTGCTTTTGCTTACCCATATCAGCCATAAAACCGGACTTTGTCTGCCGGTAAAAGAAATCACCAAAATTGCCAAAAGCCGTGGCGCGGATGTCATATTGGATGCGGCCCATTCATGGTGGCAAATGGATTTTGACTTTACGGATTATGGCGTGGATTTTGCGGGTTTTAATCTGCATAAATGGGTCGGGGCACCGCTTGGCGTAGGCTGCATGTATATAAATAAAAACCGCATTGCAGATATTGACGTCAGGGCAGGCAAAGGCGGCGAAGACAGTACAAATATCAATGACCGTGTGCAAACGGGCACCATGAACCTTGCGACCATTATGACCGTCCCTACGGCGCTTAAATATCATGATGAAATTGGTAT
>JABIPV010000157.1 GCA_018699075.1 Kordiimonadaceae bacterium
ATCGAAAGAATCTTCAGATCAATTTGATCAATTGCCTTCTTTTTCATATTTTTTCACTCATTATCAAAATTATTTATTGCTATAAACCCCTATAATACAGTATTTTAAAACAAAATACAGTTTAAATCCATTAGGCCGAATATTATTTGGTTAAACCAGAAAAATAAAAATTTCATTCAAGAATAAATATGCAAGAATCCCATTATAAAAAAACAGATAATTATTTTTAAGAAAGTTTTGCATATGAATAACTCAATTTCTCTTATCGGCGTTCCAAGTGATATTGGTGCCAGCGACCGTGGTGCATCTATGGGTCCCGAAGCTTTACGTGTGGCGGGGCTTGCTGAAACACTGACAAAACAAGGGTTATCTGTTTCTGATATAGGTGATGTTAGTGGTCCTAAAAATCCTGAACTTCCACCCGTCGAAGGCTACCGCCATTTACAGGAAAATATTGACTGGGCAAAAAACATTCAGGATGCAATTTATAAAGAACTTAATTCAGGAAAACTGCCGATTATGATGGGTGGTGACCATGCCATGTCAATCGGGTCAATTGCAGCGGTGACAAGATACTGCGCAGAACAAAATAAACCCGTATGCATGATTTGGATTGATGCCCATGCCGATTTCAATACCAATGAAACATCGCCTTCTGGTAATATTCATGGCATGCCCGTTGCCGTTGCCACGGGATATGGTCACCCCGACTTATTATCAGTTGGACACGCAGTCCCCATGATCGCACCTGAAAATGTATATCAAGTCGCCATTCGGTCAGTTGACAAAAACGAAAAATTACTTGTGATTGAAAGTGGTATTTCAGTTTATGACATGCGTCGCATTGATGAAATTGGTATTCGCCAAACCATGCAGGATATTCTCCATGACGTCGCTGAAAAAGGCGCGCATTTACATGTGAGTTTTGATGTAGATAGCCTAGACCCGGCTATTGCCCCTGGTGTGGCAACAACCATTCCCGGCGGCCTCACTTACCGTGAAGCACAGCTTTGTATGGAAATAATCCATGACAGTGGGTTGATGGGGTCTATGGACATTGTAGAAATTAATCCAGCACTTGATACAAACAACAGCACGGCAAAAATCGCCGTAGATTTAACCGCCAGTCTTTTTGGTCGCCAAATTTTCCCTATCCACTCCCTTTATCAGGGGGAATAAATAGACGATAAGTGCTACTGAATCCAATCAAGTCCCATATTTCTATAGCGTTCTTTGTCATCAGACCATCCTTTGCGGACTTTGACGAAGATGAACAAATGGACTTTACGGCCTAGTAGTTCTTGTAGTTCTTCACGGGACTGTTGACCGATGGTTTTAAGGCCTTTACCGCCTTTACCAATGACGATCTGCTTTTGACTATCGCGTTCGACGTAAATGATTTGTTCAATGCGCACGCTACCGTCTTTTAACTCTCTCCACCTTTCGGTTTCGATTGTGGTTGCGTATGGGAGTTCTTCATGGAAACGTTCAAAGAATTTTTCCCGGGTAATCTCAGACGCCAACATCCGTTCGGTAATATCGGTAAGATGATCTTCCGGATATAACCACGGACCTTCTGGTAAAAAGTCAGCAATTTTATTTTGCAAATCCTCTAAACCATTACCTGTTTTTGCAGAAATCATCATTGTTTCTTCAAAATCGCCAATATCATTTAATTCTTGTGACATGGCGAGGAGTTTATCCCGACGCACCGTATCAATTTTATTAAAAGCGAGAATTGCTTTTTTACTGCTGTTTTTAAGGCCTTCTGCAATGGTTCTTGTACTATCACTAATTTTGCACATCGAATCTACTAATAAGATTACAACATCAGCATCATTAGCGCCTTCCCATGCCGCAGCAACCATTGCCCGTTCAAGGCGTTTTGTCGCCGAGAAAATTCCAGGTGTATCAACAAAAATCATTTGTGTTTGATCATGGAGTGCCACGCCAACCAGTTTAGACCTCGTGGTTTGAACTTTATGGGTCACAATGGCGATTTTGCAGCCTACCAAAGCATTCAGTAATGTTGACTTACCGGCATTTGGAGCACCAACAAGGGCAACAAAACCACATTTTGTCGAAGCAACTTCAGGTGCATCGGTCATATAAAATCTTTCTTTTGTAAAATCATCTTAGTTATTCTCTAATCGAGCTAACATTTGAGTAGCAGCTTGTTGTTCGGCTTCCCTTTTAGAACGACCCTTGGCAATTTCTTCGCCTTCATCCGCCACGCGAACAGAAATCGTAAATATAGGTTCATGATCAGGCCCAGTCCTGTCTATTACTGTATAGATAGGTATCGTTTTGCCTTTTGACTGCACATTTTCTTGAAGCTTAGTTTTTGCATCTCTTTGTGCGACTTTAACATTGTATGCTAAATCTTTCCAATTTTTACGTATAAAATCATCTGCTACTGTATAATTAGCATCTAAATATATTGCGCCAATAATAGATTCACACGCATCAGACAGTATGGTATCCCTGTTCCGTCCACCCGTATCTTCGCTACTTTTAGCCATATGAAGAAATTTACCTAAATTAAGATCAGTGGCAACTTTCACACAAGCTTCTCGGCGCACAAGATTGGTATGACGGCTAGCCAGTCCCCCTTCATCCACATTGGGATGAATTTCATACATCCAAGCGGCAATGGCAAGGCCGAGCACACGATCACCAACAAATTCCAACCTTTGATAATTTGAATTACCTTCAAGACTGGGATGCGTTAACGCTTCGCGTAGGAGATCCGTATTCTTGAATTTATAACCAAGAATTTCATAAAGTTCCGTATATTGGTCGTTCATTTGTGTCAAAACTAAACGCTCATATTCTTAATTAATTTTTGAAAAGAAACGTTCAAGTCTCTCTTCTGGGAACCATTTCCAGAATTCCCATAGAGCGCTATTATTATCGAATGAGAGTGTGATCCATTTTGCTTTGCCAATAATATTATCACTTGGAACATATCCTACGCCCACATTTTTTGGCCAGCGACTATCCATTGAATTATCACGATTATCACCCATAGCAAAATAATGCCCTTCCGGTACTAAGAAAACGTCACTATCATCGGCCATATTCGGCGTATATCCCTTATCAAAGGTAATATAAGTCTTACCATTAGGCATTGTTTCTTTATAACGTTCGAATTTTTCTTCAAAGCCATATTCATTAACACGCTCATAATCATCAAGTTTTTCACGTGGTAATTTTTGTCCATTCAAATAGAGCTCACCTTTAATGGTCTGGATTTTATCCCCTGCCACACCAATGATCCGCTTTATATAATAAATGTCAGGATCTCTAGGCAGGCGAAATACGACCACATCGCCTCGATCAACATCTGAGCCAAACAATCTTCCCGGTATAAGCGGAAGACTAAATGGTAAGGAATGTTTGGTAAAACCATATGTAGATTTAGAAACCAACAGAAAGTCACCTACCATAAGGTTTTTCAACATTGATTCAGATGGAATTGAAAATGGTTGCAACACAAATGTTCTAAACGAAATAGCGATAAGAAAAGCATAAAAAATCGTTTTAAAAAACTCTCCCCATGTTTCTTCTTCTTTAACAGAAGTTTTCGCCTTAGAGGATTTGGTAATTTCTTTTTCGTTCGTATCGGTCATAAAATCTAATCACATATAAATAAGAATAATTGCAAAATTCAACATAGCATTAACGTAAGACACACCAAAGCTCAAACATTATTACAGATAAACATCATTCATCAGGTTTCAAAGCTGTAATAATTACCACTGCCTGAGCCATCGGGTGTTCGTCGGTAATGGTAAGATCTATCTGATGTCTCATTCCTGCTGGTGTTAATTCATTCACCTTTGCTAACGCTCCACCAGTTAATTTTAACGTTGGTTTTCCAAACGCGTCATTGACGACCCCCATATCCTTCCAATATACGCCTTCTGCAAAACCAGTACCTAATGCTTTAGAACAGGCCTCTTTAGCTGCAAACCGTTTGGCAAAATTTGCGGCCTTATTTCCTTTAGACGTGCAATAATTGATTTCAACATCTGTATAAACACGTTTAATAAAACGCCCATCAAATCTACTGATAGATTTTTCAATGCGGTTTATATTCACCAAATCATTGCCTAAACCAATAATTCTCATAAGATGATCCTTTTATGGCGCAACTAAGGCCGGATTAAATTTAACCACGACCCTGATCCATTAATTTTCGCATTTGATCAATCGCTTTTTCCAAACCTACCATAATAGATTCCCCAATTAAAAAATGACCAATATTGAATTCTGTAAATTCCGAGATAGCCGCAACTGCCTCTACCGTTTCATAATTTAGTCCATGCCCTGCGTGGACCTCAATACCTATTTCAGCACTGTAAGCCGCCCCTTTGCGCAGGCGTTCAAGTTCATACTCACGGTCCTTATCACTGGCATCTACATATGACCCTGTGTGCAGTTCGATCTTATCCGCACCAAGTTCTTTTGACGCTTTAATTTGTTTTTCATCCGGGTCAATAAAAAGGCTTACACTCACACCTGCTTCATGTAATTTTGCGATATATCCTTTTAAATGATCATATGCCCCTATGACATCAAGCCCACCTTCTGTTGTAAGTTCTTCACGTTTTTCAGGCACAATGCACGATGACGCGGGTTTATGTTTGGTGGCGATTGTCAACATTTCTTCTGTTGCAGCCATCTCAAAATTTAGTGGAATACTAATTTCAGCCATCAGACGTTCTATATCATCATCTTTGATGTGCCTTCTATCTTCTCTTAAATGAGCAGTAATGCCATCCGCGCCAGCCTTTTGCGCAACAAGTGCCGCCTTAACCGGATCAGGATAAAATCCTCCACGAGCATTTCTTACAGTTGCGACATGATCGATATTTACGCCAAGTCTAATTTTATGTCCCACCATTATGTCCTACCTTTATTAATTTTCTTCTGTCGTCTTTTAATACGATTTATTTTATATTCTGATACTAATTTGTAAACTGGCCAATAAAATACAATCCATAACGACCCACCGATAATAGTTCCCCCGAGTAGCATTGGAAGAAATACTGTTTCTAAAAACGGGCCAAGCACATCAAAAGGATTATTTACAAGATCTACTATGGTGAACTTGCTAAACATTTCATCCATCTTCGCCATAATATCATTAGTTTCTTCCCAACCCAGAATTTTTACACCAAGTTTATAAGTCACAGCCCAAATAAAAGGAAAAGTCCATGGATTGCCCATCGCCGTTCCAATAGCTGAAGTGAATATATTCCCACGAACAATCCACGCAATAATTGCCGCAAAAACAAAATGAAGCCCTACAAAAGGCGTAAATGAAACCGCTGCACCACAAGCAAAGCCACAAGCAATAGCATATGGTGTTCCATCAATACGTGCTAATCTGTGGCGCAAATAATGACCTGCCCGACGCCATCCTGCCGCAGGCCAGAAGAATTCGCGTAAGCTGGCTAAAAATGGTTTCTTTTCTCGGCGTTTAAACAGTATTTGCCCCTATGCGTAATATTTATTTCTTTAAATCTCTACTACCTGGCTTAACGGCTTCGGTAGATTTTAA
>JABIPV010000106.1 GCA_018699075.1 Kordiimonadaceae bacterium
ATATAATGAAATAAAAATAAAAAAGTGAAAATTACTATTGACCAGAACAGATTACACCCTTATGTTCCGCTCAACTCTTGTGAGGGCCCGTAGCTCAGCTGGTAGAGCAACTGACTTTTAATCAGTAGGTCACAGGTTCGAACCCCGTCGGGCTCACCAAAAAAACCCCTAAGTCTTCTGACTTGGGGGTTTTTCTGATTCTAATCAATATTTAGCTATCTCTTATTGGATTGTTAGATTATATTTTTCTATAAATAAAAATATAAGGGAAAAACATGAGAAGTCTTATCACAGCAGCATCAATTATTTTGCTTAGTACAACATCGATCTCCACAGCGGCACCAAAAAATATTATTCTTTTAATTGGTGATGGTATGGGGGAAGCGGAAATTGCCTTAACACGTGCATACGAATTTGATGGTGATGAGGGACTATTTGTTGATGAAATGAAAGACCGAGGTTCTGTGATCGTAAAGCAGTTAATGGTCGATGATCCCAGTAAAATTGAATTTGCCGGTGAGTCTGCCAGTGGCGGGACAACAATTTCAACGGGAAACAGAACCAGTAGTGGACGTGTTGCCGTACGTGCAGAAGACGGAAGCCATTATATAACCATTCTTGAGGAAGCTTCCGAAAAAGGATTTAAAACTGGCCTTGTTACCACATCAATCATTACGGATGCGACACCTGCCTCATTTGCGGCACATGCGCAGGACAGATATTGTTTTATGACCAGTTCCTCAGCTTGCTCAACATTTAATGATACCCCGATTGTGGAACAAATGCTTGATCACAATGTAGATGTAATGCTTGGAGGGGGGACGAACCTTTTACCAGCTTTAGAAGCTGGTGGAAAAACAGTTGGTGAAAAGGCTGTTGATCATGGGTACAGCGTTATTACTAAACGTAAAGAACTTATGGAATTGGCCTCAGGAACAAAAACTTTTGGCGTATTTTCAAACGGGCATATGCCTGTGGAATGGCAGGGTGCTGGTGGTAAAGGCGCCGATATCATCGCCATCGATGCTAATCGAACCGTTATTTTTCCTGAACCGGTAGCGTGTGAAGCTAACCCAAAACATTCAGGTATGCCTCGCCTAGAAGAGATGGCCGAATTTGCACTTGAAAGCCTTAAGAATGATAATAAAGGCTTTTTCCTTATGATTGAAGGGGCGTCAATTGATAAACAAGCCCATGTTGCCAAGCCTTGTGGAACTATTGGTGAAATGCTTGCCTTTGACAGAACTGTTAAAATGGCCGTTGAATTTGCAAAGAAACAAGGTGATACAGCGGTTATTGTTACGGCTGATCATGGACAGTCTACACAGGTAATATATCGTCCGGAAGCTTACGCTGGAACGTTAAGACGCGATCACATTCCGGGGTTATATCAATTGTTGCTCACCAAGGGCGGAAATGAACTTGGGGCATATTACGGGACGAATAATATTAATGATCAGTCCCACACAGGTGTAAACGTGCCAATCTATAGCTATGGACTAGATGATCCTGAACAGTTAACGGGTGTAATTCAGCAAACTGAAATTTACGGTGTGATGAGTAAGTTCTTATTTGAATAATTATTTTTTTAAGGCCTGCGGTCGGTGGTTTTCGTCTAGGGCGACAAAGACAAAGTCGCCTTCGGTGACCATTGTTTCTTTTTCTTCGCCGCGACCAACAACGGTTACTACAATATGAATAGTGATCGATGTTCGTCCGGTTTTTGTAATGTCCGTATAGACGCTCATCCAGTCGCCAATGCTAACGGGCGCGTGGAATTTCATGGCATTAATAGCTACTGTTGCGACGGGGCCACCAGCGAAGCGAATGGCTTCTATCCCTGCCGCCATATCCATTTGCGAGAGTATCCAGCCGCCAAAAATATGTCCATTGGAATTAATATTGCTGTGTGTCGGTAGAGTACGAATAGTGGGTTGGCGTTTATAGATTTTTTCCATGGGTTGCCTAAACTATGTTAATTTATTTGATAACTTGTTTTTGAATATATTCAGGAACTTTATCAGCAGTCAAAGCTTTTGAAAAGAAATATCCCTGACCATAGTGGCAACCTAATTTTTTGAGTATTATTAATTGTTCCTCAGTTTCAATTCCTTCAGCTATGACGGTCATGCCGAGTGAGTTAGCAAGGTTGATAATTACTCGGATAATATTAAGCCCCTCACTATGAGAGTTAATTTTTTTAACAAATGAACGATCAATTTTAATCGTATCAGCGGGGATATGACTTAAATAGGAAAGAGAAGAATAACCCGTGCCAAAATCATCAACAGCAAGTGAAATCCCGAGAGTTTTAAGATCTAATAAGATATTTTGTGCAATATCTGAATTTTCCATAATGGTTGATTCAGTGAGTTCTAATTTCAAATTATTGCCTTTTAAACCACTTTTCGCCAATGCATCACGGGTCAATGACGTGATATCACCAGTTAAGATGTGAGAACTGGAAATATTAATTGCCATAAATAAATTGGCTGCAAGGGGATCATTATCGATCCAGCTTTTAAGTTGATTGCATGCTTTATTTAAAGCCCATTCCCCTAAAGGAATAATAAGCCCGACTTCCTCTGCAAGTGAAATGAATTCCAGTGGTGAAACATTGCCGCGTTTGCTGCTGTTCCACCTGGCAAGGGCTTCAAAGCCGCTAATAAGACCATTTTGTAGATTAATAAGCGGTTGATAATGAAGTTCTAATGAATTGTTGGTAATGGCATCACGAAGTTCAGTTTCTAGCAGTAATTTTGAAGAAGCTTGTGTTTTTAATTCTGGGTTAAAAACGATGGTTTGGGTCGTATTATGATCATTATTGCGCTTCATTGCTAAATGGGCATTTTGCATAATTTGTTCAATTTTATAAGCTGATATTTCACCAGTAGCGATGCCAATTGAAAAGGAAAGTCTTATGGAACTATCACTTGATAATTTAATGTTATGGTGAATTGATTTCGCTAGATTTTGGGCGTCATGCTTAACATTTCTGGTGGCTTCAGCAGTAAGAATAATTACAAAATTATCATCGGTAAAACGCGCTATTAAGGCATTTTGATCAGTAAGA
>JABIPV010000244.1 GCA_018699075.1 Kordiimonadaceae bacterium
AGCAATTGTTCTTAGCCCTTTTTATATTGTTCTTTTTCTAAATGCGACTTTATCAATGTTAAGAAAAAAGATGCGGATATGCCCGATGCAGAAAACAGCATACACATCACGAGTATTTGATAACGAACGGCTATGAGTGGTGACACGCCTGATAAAATTTGCCCCGTCATCATTCCCGGCAAAGATACAAGCCCAACCCCAAACAGCGCATTTACAATCGGTATGAGAGCAGCCCTTAGGGCTATACTTCGCGCCTTCTCATAAGGGACGCCACGGCTCATTTCCGCTTGAATACGTTCAGCGGATAAGCTGATGCTGTTCATAGAACTGGAAAATATCATTCCTGCCAGTGGGATAAGGTATTGGGGCGCATACCAAGGATCAAGTCTAAGCACCCCTTGTGTGACAAATAAAAGCACTAAGCAGCCACCAACAACAATGGATATAAGGGCAATGGGGTATAATGCTTTTCTCTGTACTTTTACCGTTCTTAAGGATATCCAGCTGGAGACAAAAAGCATCACGGCAAGCACAGCAACCACAATCCATGCATTTTCGGCGGCAAACAAATAAGTCAGAAAATAACCAACAATCAGCAATTGAACCAGCATGCGCGATATGCCAAACATTGCATCTTTGCCATCACTTTTCCATTTGTGAAGAATATACACAACTGCGGCAACGGGAATAAAAGCAAGAGCTAAATTTTCTAGAGGGATTGTCTGAATATTGTCCATTTATACACTCTTAATTAATCTTGAGGAGACCTTATAACAATCAATTCAGAAATGCATGTAGAAATTATTTAATAACGATTCAATTTATTTAATAACATAAATGCGTTTATCACGTATTTGCATGACTGTGACATGCTAAAAACGAGGTGTGACAAGCCTCTGTTCTAGAAACTAATGTAACTTAAGGGTTTTCAATAAAGGTAATGGCGGAGAGGAAGGGATTCGAACCCTCGGTACCGGTGAAGGTACACTCCCTTAGCAGGGGAGCGCTTTCGACCACTCAGCCACCTCTCCGCCGCCGTTTTTAGTGGTGTTGGTCTCTCTTGTCAAAACAATTCTATGCAATATTGCAAAAGAAACAAAAAAGAAGGCATAGAATAAAATTCTATGCCTCTAATTAAAGTTTAAAAATATCGTTATGGGGTATTATTGTCGATCGGATCGACAGATCTACTCAAATGATATTAGGTAATTTTAATGTGTTACCATCCACTCACGTGCTTTACGCTGTGCTTCTGAGATCTCCCCCATTGACATGGCGTCTGCGACTTCTGCTCGGTCGATTTGTGCACTGATCATTCCGCGCATTGCGGCTAAATTGAACCATTTATGTGCTTCAACGTTATCTTGCTCTACACCATGTCCAATTGAATATAATAATCCTAGGTCATATAAAGCTTCTGCTTTACCGCCTTCGGCTGCTACTATTCTATTTGTTAGATATTCTTTGTCTACCATTCCCATAACTCATTTTCCTTATTAACTATATTTTTAAATTGTTTCTAGTTTTTTGTTCTTATGATTAATAAAATAGTATTATAACTTTAAACAAATGGTTAACGGCAAATAAATTACCCATAACTATCTGTTTATAAACAATAAATATAGTTAACGCTTAAAGGTTAATAAAACGCCCAAAGGTTAATTTTGCTCAGAAAATTGCTTTTTCACTAGATTCTATTGATTAAAAGGAATCACTTTCTTGGCATCTGCAAGGATTTGTAAACCATGACTATTAGCTATATATAATTTTCCCATTAAATAATAAAAAAGCCGGAGAATATAATCTCCGGCTTTAATGTTAAATAAAAAGAATAATAATACTTAACCGTCAAGCTTAGGCCGCAGCAACTGATTTACCACCTGCGGATTGGCTTTACCGCCTGTTTGTTTCATCACTTGTCCAACAAAGAAACCGTAAAGCTTATCTTTACCACCACGGTATTGTTCCACTTTATCCGCGTTAGCCGCCAAGATTTCATCAATCATTGTTTCAATGGCCCCCGTATCAGAAACTTGTTTAAGTCCTTTTTCTTCAACGATGGTTTCAGGTGAACTTCCTGTTTCCAACATAAGCTCAAAAACTTCCTTGGCAATACGTCCAGAAATTGTCCCGTCCACTTGCAGGTTTAAAAGTTCAGCAGCATGTTCAATGGACACGGGGCTTTCAGTGATCCCCTTACCAAGTTTCTTCAATGCACCAAATAGATCGCCCGTTACCCAATTGGAAACCAGTGTTCCTAGTTCAGATACAGGCTTAGCTGTTTTTGCAACAGTGGCCGCAAGAAGTTCCTCAAAATAATCGGCGCTCTCTTTTTCAGCGACAAGCACGCTGGCGTTATAAGACGTTATATGAAGGTCTTTAATAAAACGGTCTCTTTTTGCATCGGCAAGTTCCGGCATTTCTTTTGCAAGTTTATCAACCAACTCTTGACTGAATTCTAATGGCAAGAGATCAGGATCCGGAAAATAACGATAATCATGAGCTTCTTCTTTTGAACGCATGGTCCGGGTTGTTCCGGTCGCGACTTCAAATAAACGCGTTTCTTGAGCGATCGTGCCCCCGTCTTCCAGTACACCTACTTGACGGCGGATTTCACTTTCAATCACAAGCATCATATAACGGATAGAATTAACGTTCTTTGTTTCTGTACGTGTGCCAAGTTCTTCACCAGGACGACGCACGGATACGTTAACATCAGCACGCATAGATCCTTGATCCATATTACCGTCGCACGTACCCGCATAACGAACCAGCGAGCGTATCTTTTTAAAATATGCCCCTGCCTCTTCTGCGCTACGCATATCCGGCATGGATACTATTTCCATTAAAGCAACACCCGAACGGTTTAAATCAACATAAGTCATTGTCGGATGTTGGTCATGCATGGACTTACCGGCATCTTGTTCAAGATGCAGGCGCTCAACGCCAATATCCTTGGTTGATCCATCTTCAAGATCAACCGTCACCACACCCTCACCAACAATGGGATCTTTAAATTGTGAAATTTGATACCCTTGCGGTAGATCGGCGTAAAAATAATTTTTACGGTCAAAAACACTGCGCAGATTAATCTGACAGCCCATTGCAAGGCCCGTACGTATGGCTTGACGCACACATTCATCATTAATCACCGGAAGCATTCCCGGTTGAGCTGAACACACGAAACTTACTTGTGTGTTTGGCTCTGAACCAAACTTGGTAGATGATCCAGAAAATAACTTTGATTCAGAAATAACCTGTGCATGGATTTCAAGACCAATAACTACTTCCCAATCGCCTGTGGCTCCTTGATATAAATTACTCATCTTTATTCTCCCCACCATTTTGCGGGTTTAATATTAAATCCGGCTGCTGTTTCAAGTACATCTGCGACATTGAGTAATTGTTCTTCACCAAATGCCTGTCCGAGTAGCTGAAGCCCAAGTGGCAAGCCATCAGAACTCAATCCTGCAGGAACTGAAATACCAGGAAGCCCCGCTAGAGATGCAGGAACAGTGAATACATCATTTAAATACATGGCAAGTGGATCAGAAACTTTATCACCAAGATTAAAAGCTTCACTTGGTGCCGTAGGGGTCAAAATCACATCACATTTTTGGTATGCTGATTTAAAATCATCCGCAATCAATGTGCGAACCCTTTGGGCTTTTAAATAATAAGCATCATAATAACCAGCGGACAAAACATATGTACCGATTAAGATACGGCGTTTCACTTCATCACCAAATCCAGCGGCACGTGTATTTTTATACATATCATCAAGACTATCACCTGCCACGCGCAGGCCATATTTAACACCGTCATAACGGGCCAGATTGGATGAACATTCCGCAGGGGCAACAATATAATAAGTAGGCAATGCATATTTTGTGTGTGGAAGACTAATATCCACAATCTCTGCACCGGCATCTTTTAACCAGCCAATTCCTTGCTGCCATAATTTTTCAATTGCCGCCGGCATACCATCAGAATGATATTCTTTTGGAATACCAACTTTAAGGCCGCGAATATCGCCTGTTAAAGCCGCTTCATAATTTGGCACTTCAACGTTAATGGATGTACTATCTTTGGCATCATATCCGGCCATACTTTCCATCATGATCGCCGCGTCACGTACTGTTTTTGTAAGTGGCCCCGCTTGATCTAGGGACGATGCAAAAGCAATCATACCAAAACGTGAGCAACGACCATATGTAGGTTTAAACCCTACTAGGCCTGTGAAGGACGCAGGCTGGCGAATTGATCCACCCGTATCTGTGCCCGTTGTCGCGATAGAAATATCCGCAGCAACCGCGGCCGCAGAACCACCGGATGAACCACCTGGAACGGTATTCTTATCGGAACCTGTCGCACGCCACGGGTTTATCACCGGGCCATAATAACTATTTTCATTAGAGGACCCCATGGCAAACTCGTCCATGTTGGTTTTACCAAGCATCACTGCGCCATCATTCCATAAATTAGATGTTACCGTACTTTCATATTCAGGTTTAAATCCATCCAAAATATGACTGGCAGATTGACTGTGAACCCCTTTGGTACAATATAAGTCTTTAATACCGATCGGAATGCCGGTCATGCCTTTAGCATTTCCGTCTTTAATCATCGCATCTGCAGATGCAGCCATATTCATAGCTTGATCAGATGTAACTTCAATATATGTGTTAAGTTCTTTAGCATCATCGATGGCGTTTAAATGCTCTGCCGTGATTTCTGCAGACGTAAAGTCACCGTTATGAAGTCCATCCCGTGCTGCGGATAATGTTAATTTTGTTAATTCAGTCATTTTCTAATCCCCTACTCAATAACTTTTGGTACGGCAAAGAAACCATGTTCTGATGCAGGTGCATTCTTAAGCACTTGATCACGGTAACCACCATCGGTAACTTCATCGACACGGCGCGGAAGTGCGGCGGCAACAACAGATGTCATTGGCTCTACACCATCGGTGTCCACTTCTGATAACTGCTCTACCCAATCAAGGATATTATTAAGCTCTCCCGCTGTGCTTTCGAGTTCATCCTCGGAAACAGCAATTCGGGCCAAATTCGCGATCTTCGCGACCGTTTCTTTATCTACTGACATATGGGTCCTGCTTTTCTTGTAATTTAAGCTCATTTAATTGCGGGAAACTACCACTAGGGACGCTCCATCGCAAGCATATAGTGCGATTACAAGATAGGAAAAAAAAATGTTTTACTTTCACGGTTTTATGAAATATTCATCTTTGACATTTAATGTACTTAAAATATTGAAATAAATACAACAATTAGCTGATAATATTCACCAATTCAGGAAAATTTCTATGGCAAAAATTTTAGTGGTTGATGACGATGAAGATATGCGTGATCTTATCACTTTTAGATTAGAAAATGCCGGACACGACATAACAAGTGCCGAAGACGGCGTTGTCGGAATGAAGCTCGCAAGAAAAATTAAGCCTGACCTTATCCTTATGGATTTGTTTATGCCACGCATTGATGGGTTTGATGTGGTGAGAGATTTGAGGCAATTTGGCAACAAGACACCGATTATAGCCTTAACTGCGGAACAATCGGATAGAGGAAAGAAAAAAGCCATTAAAGCTGGCTGCAATGAGGTTATGCACAAACCAATCACCACGTGTTTTGAACAACAAATCGAACTTTTTATAGAAAAATATTGTGAATGAGGGAAAACTTATTTCAACACTCGATAAATGGAGTTAACTTTCAAGCTCAGGAATACAGATAACTTTACCGATAACTTCTCTTCTTATTCAACTAGATCTTCAATCGCATAGCCTTCAAATGATTTGGTATATTCTAAAACTACGTGGCCACTAATGTTGGCCGTCCCTTCCATCTTTTCAATAAGGGCATCATTTAATTCGAGGTAACTATTCATATCAGGACAAACCACTCGAAGAAAATAATCAAAATTACCACTAACCGTATAACATTCAACAATTTGAGGAAATTCTGAGATCGTCTTATTAAAAGTTTGAAAATTTTCGTTTGTATGATCATGAAGGCTAACGGTTAAGATTACAGTTACCGTACGGCATACCTTATCAAGATCAATATGGGCCATATATCTTTCAATATATTTTTCCTCTTCCAAGCGCCTAACCCGTTGCAAACAGCTACTAGGAGAGAGATTTACTTGGGTTGATAATTCATGATTTGTTATTTTTGCATTTGATTGAAGTAT
>JABIPV010000246.1 GCA_018699075.1 Kordiimonadaceae bacterium
AATTCACCGTGCCTGATTTTGTCGGGGACCGTTATTATTCCAATGCGGCGCGCACAGTGGCGATTATCTGCGCACTTTTTGTGTCTTTTACATATGTCGCCGGGCAAATGCGCGGCGTTGGCATTGTTTTCTCTCGCTTTTTAGAAGTAGACATCACAACCGGTGTGATTATCGGCATGTCGATCGTCTTTTTCTATGCCGTACTCGGGGGAATGAAGGGCATTACCTACACCCAAGTGGCGCAATATTGCGTGCTTATATTTGCCTTTATGGTGCCAGCAATTTTCATTTCGATCATGATGACAGGCAACCCGATCCCGCAGATTGGCTTCGGTAGCCAGCTTGCAGATGGATCAGGTACGTATTTACTGGATAAACTCAATGGCCTTTCGGTTGAGCTCGGCTTTGGTGAATATACCGACGGGCGAAAGTCGACCTTTGATATGTTCTGTATTACTGCCGCGCTTATGGTCGGTACAGCCGGACTTCCCCATGTGATTGTGCGTTTCTTTACGGTGCCAAAAGTACGCGATGCGCGTCTTTCTGCGGGTTATGCACTTGTGTTAATCGCGATCCTTTATACTACGGCCCCCGCGGTGGCATCCTTCGCGCGTCTTAATCTGTTTGATACGGTCAGTGAAGCCGAATATAAAGCAACGCCGCAGTGGTTTAAAAACTGGGAAGATATTGATCTTATTGCGTGGCGCGATAAAAACAATGACGGTAAAATTCAGTATGTTGCGGGTGATGCCTTCGTCGGTAAGCCTGCTTTTGATAATGATCGCGGCGAAAGTGGCGAACGCTTATTGCTAAATGAAAGCGGTGCAGGGGATAATGAATTATATGTTGATCTTGACATCATCGTCCTTGCCAATCCTGAAATTGCCGGGCTTCCAAACTGGGTGATTGCCCTTGTTGTCGCGGGGGGCTTAGCGGCGGCTTTATCCACGGCGGCGGGACTACTGTTGGTGATTTCCACATCAATCGCCCATGATCTGTTTAAAAAAATGCTGCTGCCAAACATCACAGACAAGCAGGAATTGATGTATGCGCGCATGGCCGTTGCCATCGCCGTACTAATCGCCGGATATTTCGGCATTAACCCGCCGGGCTTCGTCGCGCAGGTTGTTGCTTTTGCTTTTGGACTTGCGGCAAGCACATTCTTCCCAATTATCCTGATGGGTATCTTCTATAAACGCATGAACAAAGAAGGCGCGATTGCAGGGATGATCAGTGGACTTGTCTTTACATCGGTTTATATCGTCTACTTCAAGTTCATTGACCCAAGTGCCAATAATGCAAACAGTTGGTGGTTCGGGGTTTCACCGGAAGGTGCCGGAACACTGGGCATGACCTTGAATTTTGTTGTCGCTTTTGTGGTCAGTAGGTTTACCGCTGAACCACCGCAAGAGGTGCAGGATATGGTGGAGATGATCAGGGTGCCTAGGGGGTAGAAAAAGTAATGGGGGTGATTGTAATTAAGTGTTTTTTTCATGCGCCTGAGGCTTTTATTGCTAAAAGTTATCTTAATAGCCATGGAATATATGCCATGCTCAAAGATGAAAACTATATTCAAACAAATTTTTATCATTCTCGATTACTTGGTGAAGTAAAATTACAAGTTTTTAAATCAGATTTTGAAAAAGCTGTAAAATTACTCCAAAATGTAGATCAAGAATATCTACAGAAAGAAGAAAATAAGTGTTCTGTTTGTAGATCACATAGAACTGTTAGAATTTATAAATACACTTTTTTGCAATTAATGGTACTGCTTAGTACTAGCTATATTTTTCTTTATTATCCATTTATTGTTCCTCCCGGAATATTCTCTCATTTAAAATGTATGGCTTGTAAAGCCAAAATTTTTTCTGAAGAAGTAGAGGATGAATTATTTGATCCGTCAGATCCGTCGATAAATATTTGAATGTTTCCCTCTCCGAGGAAATAGGCGTCTTGAGAACTAAGGTTTTTATATCCAGCCTCAGGCGCCGGCGCTTGCGCTTGGGCTAACGGCACCTTCCGGCCTGTGCGGATTTAGGGTTGGGTTCCGAATTTTGATACCGGAGGGCCTGATGGATTTATAATGTGCCTGTGTTTGGTCTTTAATTTACCTTTGCCGCAATTGCTTCTACCTCAACAAGTATCTTCTCATTTGCCAGTGACTTCACCACTAGGGCGGTGCTGTTAGGTCTAAAATCTTCGCCGAAATATTTGTTTCGGGCGTTAATGATGATGCCGATATGTTCGCGGTGTAGGTAAAACATGGTGATCTTAAGCACATTTTCGCTGTCCATTCCGGCGGCTTTTACCACGTCGTATAGGTTTTTAAAGGCTTGGTCGGCTTGTTCTTCGATCGTGTCGTAGTATTTGCCGTTAATATCTGAGCCTACTTGTCCGGCGGTGAATAGCATTTGTGCGTCCATGGGCACGACCTTGCCGTGGCTATAACGTGCAGGGCGAAGGATTGTTGGCGGATCTAAGGTAATAATGCCGTTTGAATTTTTTGATGTTTCTTGGGCGAATGCCGTATTTGCAAGAAAAAGACCGATTAAAATTACCAATATTTTTTTCATAACATAATTCCTATAAAATTTTTCAGTTGATCAAGTAAAACTCAAATTAGAAAATAAGACAAGTTTTAAGCATTTTTAACGGCTTCGAAATATGTTGTGTGCATGTTGGTATTTAGATTTTAAGGAGAATATCATGTCAAACATAACGAAAGCCATTTCTCTCGGGTTGCTTATTTGTACGCTGCCACTTACAGCACAAGCTGCGCCGGAAAAAAAGGACCGTGCACTGATTGAACCGGGCAAGGTTCATGAAGTTTGTATGGATCTTGAATTTGGCAGAAGGCTTACTTACGCTTTTATCAGTTCAAGAGAGATGAATTTCAATATTCACTACCATGAAGGTGAAGAGGTGGCTTATCCAATAGCTGATCACCTTACCAAAGAAAAAAATGAGATATTCACAGCCCAGTCCAATCAGGGATATTGCATGATGTGGACCAACCCCAATGATAAACCTTCCCGACTTAATGTAATTTATAAAGTAAGATAAATTATTGGTTTTGCCTCTTACGCCGGCGCCTACGGCATAGGCTAACGGCACCTTCCAACCTTTGCGCGGGGAAATATCTTTCCGATTTTAAAGAACTTAGGGCTTAATAGATTTATAATGTGCCTTGGTAGATCATAATTGGATAGGTTTCAATTGGTGACTAGACTATAGTCAGTTGATGAGTGAAGAAATTGAAACCATCCGGGCGTTTGTCGCCCTTTCCCTTAGTGATGAGGTGAAGGCGGCATTGAAAGTACGCTCGATTGCTTATCAAGATCAGTTTTCCCATATGAATATTAAATGGGTGCCTTATAGCAATTATCATTTAACGCTTATTTTTATTGGTAATATTCCCTTTTCAGAAGTAGATGAAATGGAAGTTTTGATCACGAAAGCAGTGGAGGGGCTAGAACCGTTTGAATTAGAAATAGGTGAGACTGCGCTTTTTCCGCCCGATCAGGAAAATAAGGGCGTGTTAATGGCATCTGTTCAACCGAATGACGCCTTACTTACGCTTCAATCGCAACTAGATAGGGTTTTTCGCATGGCGGGGT
>JABIPV010000175.1 GCA_018699075.1 Kordiimonadaceae bacterium
CTGTAACCACGGTCCGTGACTTGTGCGACCGCGTCGCGTTTAAACTCTTCTGTGTATCGTATTCCTGTAGACATAATACCTTAACTCCTTGCTTCCATTTTATAACAAGTAAAGTGTCTACAAATCTAGGGGCGTATCACCACATCTTTTCTAATAACGTTGGCAATACCGACAGTCGTTTGCAAAAGACCATCTTTACCTTCTTCACCTGCACCATGAAGAAACAGGATCACCGGCCAATTTTCATTTTCAGAATAGTTGGCAGGAACATAAACCTGATACAGACGCTCTTCGCCGTCATACGTGAGAGAACGGTTTAAAAAACCTGTTTCAACTGCCTCAACCATACTTAATGGCATAAGCAAAATAGCAACACAAAACATAAATTTACGCATCATCATCTTCTCCCTAAAAAAAATCTACTCAGAACTATAAACTTCTTTTCCTGCAACAAAAGTTTTCAGAACTTTTATTTTCCAAATATCTTCAGCGGGCATTTTAAAATAATCTTGTTCTATAATGATAAAGTCTGCCCAAAACCCTTCTGAAAGCTGGCCTATTTCCGTTTCTTGATGGCCAAGATATGCGGCGCTTGCTGTGAATAAATCAAGCGCTTGTTCGCGTGAAATAGTTTGATCCGGCATCCATCCGCCAAGTGGATTACCGTCCCTATCCTGACTAGTCACCGCTGCGTGGATTCCGAAAAATGGGTTGACAGGCTCCACCGGAAAATCTGATCCACCGCCCATATGGGCTCCCGTTTCAATCAATGTACGCCATGCATAGCCACCTTCATCAAGTCGGTCTTGGCCCATGCGTGTTTCAACCATTCCTTTATCACTTGTTGCATGTGTAGGATGGATCGATGCTGCAATCCCCAGTTCTTTAAAACGCCCAACATCCGCCACATCCAGGATTTGTGCATGTTCAATACGGTGACGCATTTTACTACGCAGCCCTTTTGATTGAAGTTTTTCAAACATATCCAGTACCACCCGGTTTGGACGGTCACCAATGGCATGAGTATTTACCTGAAAGCCGTGGGCCATGGCGCGGGTCATATGATGCTCCAAATCCTCTATGGTAAATAGCATATCGCCTTTATGGCCGGGCATATCACTATAATCTTCCATCATTGCCGCGCCGCGTGATCCCATGGTTCCGTCTGATAATATTTTAACGCTACGAATTTCCATCATCGCTTTATCATCGGTAATGATCCCTGCTTCCAAATACTGATCATTTGTCGGGTCAAGAATATCGAGCATGGCATAAACACGCGCTGGCATAATTTCCTTTTCACGCAGGGCGATAAGCGCACGTACCTCGTCCGACTTAACCCCCGCATCATGGGCCGAGGTCATGCCAAGGCTTGCCATATCATTAAGCGCCGTCAGAATTTCAGCTTGTAAGATATTATGATCATTGGCAGGCATTTTATTGATCACCAAATTCATTGCTGTATCTACAAGAACCCCTGTAGGTTCACCATTTTCATCCTTTAATATTTGCCCGCCTTTTGGTGCCACCGTGTTGCGGTCAATGCCCACATTTTCAAGGGCTTTTGAATTGATCCATACCGCGTGCCCATCAATACGGTTTAGGACAATGGCAATGTCGCTGGTCAATGCATCTAATGTTGCTTTGGCAGGAAATTGTTTATTTGGCCAATGTTCTTGGTTCCATCCCCTTCCCCAAAGCCATCCTGTCGTATTTGGCTTATTAAGAAAATCACGCACCTTGTTCTGCGCATCTGCTTCATCTGTGGACCCAATCAGGTCAACACTACTAAGCGCACGGCCATGCCATGAAATATGACCATGGGTATCAATAAGCCCCGGAAGAACAGTTTTCCCCATACCATCGATCATCTGATCCGCACTCACATTTGGAGTATTTTCAGAATAAGTGCGAACAACTTTGCCTTGATCATATTCAAGGGCGACGAAATGTTTCAGCTTTCCGCCCTCCATTGTGTAACCGTTGATGTTGTGAAGTAATGTACTCGCCTGAACGGGCGTCAGTCCCAACATTAATGCAAATATTACACTAACTATTAATTTCATTCTTTTTCCTTATTTTACTTTTTTTGATGATATTCTATTCTGTCTGTTCAACCAGAGACACTAATTCACGAGATAACCCACTAATCATTTCTTCTGAATAACCAGGATGAATAGAGGCTATTTTACCTTTTTTATCAATAATATATGTTATGGGAAGTACACGATTTAGATTAAAATACTTAGCCCCTATCAGATGGCTTCGATCGTATGTGAAATGCACGTCTACTTTACTTTTACGCTTTTTCGTTTTTCTTCGAAAATCGCTAAATGACCCGAGATGGGAAGATGCAATCAATTTAACTCTATTTTTGCCATGACCGCGTATTAAGTTTTGTTCAACAGAATACAAGTCTTCTAACAAAGGTAAACTATTATCCCCTCCTTCGCGATGAACCCAACCATGCCAAAAATTAAGAATGACCACCTGTCCTTTATATTGACTTAGAAGAGTATCATCACCATTAATATCTCTACCGACAAAATCAGGTGCCATATCACCAACTTCAATGGCATACACATTTACACAGGCGAAAAATTGAGCGATGATGATAATCAGAAATATTTTCATTGATTAGCCATCAAAACACTAAGTAACGGCGTCAGCGCTTTTGACCAAATATCATATCCTGCTTCATTTGGATGCAGGTAATCTGGCATAATGTCAGCAGATAAACTGCCATCTTCATCAATAAAATCAGCCTTCATATCTAGATAATATATGGTTTTATAATCAACCAACCCCGTTAAACCTGAATTTATTTCATCATTTCTTATCCGCATGGGATCATCCGCCGTTACACCGCGTGGGAACACGGCATGGAGAATGATTTTTGTCATAGGAAGACGGGTTTGCAGTTCAGTTATTACTGCTTTAATTCCCTTTATAGTTTCAGTTGCGGGGTCCATGTTATGGCCCGTATTATTTGTACCGATCATTAACACCGCTACTTTTGGCGAAATATCATCCACTTCGCCATTTTGCAGCCGCCAAATCAAATGTTCGGTGCGGTCACCACTGAACCCCATATTGACTACATTCCAACTGCCAACTGTTTGGTTCCAACTTTGAAGGGCCCGGTCGGGCCAGGCATGGGTAATGCTATCGCCAATCATCAATAAATCGACATTTCCTTTTTTAACATGATCGAGGACACCTTGATGGCGCTGAGCCCACCATTCGAGGTCATTTCTATGAACCGGAGTAGTCGTCGTAGAAGCAATTTCATTAGGCATTGCTTGACTAGCAGGAGCCTGATCATCTGAATTACCGTTAAATGACAAACTGGAACAGCCCGTAAGTACTATTGTACTGAGTAGAATTATTACTGACTTCATATTGACCACCTTTTAAATTATTTCATTTAAACCTTAGATAAAATAATCCAAATGATCAAGTCAGGAACTATTTTGATCCGCGCACTTGTGGTCTAAAATAAAGATGCCACGGTGCGGGCACTTCTGGCATTTCAACCTCAATTAAAACAGGACCATCATAGTCAAACCCATCTGCAAGGGCGGCTTTTAATCCTGCGGGGCTATTTACGCGGCATGACTTAATGCCAAACGCTTCACCGAGTTTTACAAAATCAGGATTTTCCAAGTCAGACGCTATTACGCGACCTTGGTGTGATGTTTGTTGAATGCGTTTTACATTTCCGTATGCATTATCATTAAATACTACACACACCATTGGAATGTTAAATTGCGCTGCTGTTGCCATTTCCTGAACGTTAAACATAAACCCGCCATCTCCTGCCACCGTTACAACTTTCTTAGTTGGGTGCGCCACTTGAACACCAAGTCCCGTAGCGTAGCTGTGGCCAAGTGTTCCTTGATAGCTTGGATATATATACGTACGCGGATTATATACTGGGAAACCATCGCGTGAGGCATAGCCAATTTGCGTAAGATCAGAAACAAAGAAACCATCTTCGGGAAGTTCTTCACGAATGACATTTAAATATTCTACTTGTGGTGCCATTATGCCGACTTCTTTATCGACCTCTACCTGCACTGCTACCATTTCGTCCACTGACCATTTTGGCTCACATTCTTCAAGTGCTTCTGTCAACGCTTTAAGTCCTTCTGCAGCATCGGACAAAATTTCGACATCAGGCGTTGAAAGCAAATTCATTTCTTCACTATCCACATCCATACGTATAATTTTTAAATTATCATCAAGGCCCCAACCGTCAATTTGTGGGGTCATGCGACTTCCCACACCTAGCACGACATCGGCATCTTTCCAAAGATAATGCCCTGCTACGGGACGATGGGCATATGGATTACGGTCGTCAACTACACCTAATGAATTAACTGACGGTACAATAGGAATACCTAATTTTTCGACAAGTGCCGTCAGCTCAGCGGAAGCTTCCAAAGTACCCCCACCTGCAAATATTACGGGACGTTTAGCATTTTGAAGTAACTCAGCTGCTTTCTTTATACTATCAGCATCCGGTTTTTTCGCAGCACGTTTAACGATCGCTTCTGCCTTTGTCACTTCTGCTTGCATGGGCATAATATCCATGCTCATTTCCACTTCAACTGGACGTATACGCCCACTTGTCAGTTCATTAAATGCATGGGCCATTGCCGCTGGTGTATCAGAAGGATGATCAATACGCTGCGCTGACTTGGTTACTTTTTCCACGATCTCAATTTGATCACGAATTTCATGTAGCTGGCCTGTGCCAACATTAATTTTAGTGGATGGAATTTGACCAGATATACAAAACATTGGAGTATTACATGCATAACCAGTAGAAATCGCCGCCATAGCATTAAGTAAACCAGGCCCTGGGACCACAAAAAATGCCCCGACATTACCAGTGGACTGTGCATATCCATAGGCCATGTAAGCAGCACCTTGTTCATGACGTGTATGGATGATTTTTATTTCATTGCTGCGATCATACATGGCACTGAAGCTATAATCTAGTTGTGCGCCTGGCACACCAAAGACCGTATCCACACCATTCGCGATAAGACTATCTACTATGGCTTGTCCACCTGTCATGTTTGCCATTTTATGCTCCTGCCTAAAAACTACGATGTTCCATTATTTAATACATCGTTTCAATATTTGAGATTTATATCATAATGTGTATAATTACAAGCAATGATGAAAAATTGAAAGAATATAGCTTTGGCACCAGAAAACAATAATAATGTAATTAGTTCTAAAGGATCAATGGTCAGATCAATTGCCGTTGCTTTTAGGTTGCTTGATACCATGGTCCGATCCGGCGAACCCATGCGAATTACTGAACTCGCCAGACAAATGGGAGAAAGCAAAGCAAAAGTTCATCGCCATCTTAGCACCTTAAGAAGCTTAGGTGTTGTTGAGCAGGAAAAGACATCTGAAAAATATCGCCTAGGATGGAAATTATTTCAATTGGGGCAAGCCGCTTTTGAACAATTTGATCTAAAATCAATTGCTGAACCCCACATGGTTAGACTTCGTGAATTGACCAATCAATCCGCTGTTCTAGCGGTGCCATCTGGCGGTGAAGCCATGGTTATTGCTAGTATGGATAACAGTAGCTCAACTTCATTAAGGATTTCTGCAGTTCCCGGCACCATTCCCCCCACCACTGCTTCTGCACAAGGACGCATTGTTCTTGCCTATGCAACGAGTGAACAAAAAGAGCATTTATTATCTTCACCCTTAACGTCGTATAATAATAAAAGCCTAACTGATGTGGATGAAGTTAGAGCGCGATTAGAACTGATTAAAAAGCGTCTTTATGAAACGGCAATAGAAGAAGTCATGCTGGGGTTTAGCACAATTGCGGCTCCGATTTTTGATGCAGATAATAAATTAATTGGCACGGTCGGTATTATCGGCTCTGTTCAATATATATTTGAACCTCCAAACCCGCAACAAATTGCCCATGTGCAAAGCTGTGCCGCGACAATTTCTAAGGTATTTAGTTCTAAAGCATATGATGGGATCGCGGACTCATATTGATATTTTTGTCTATACATACGATACTGCGTATCGTATAATGAGACAACATTACAAAAAATATAGGAAAATTAAATGGCAATAAGAACGGGAAAACAGTATCTAGAGGCAATAGCAGAAGGCCGCGATATTAGAATTGATGGTGAAAAAATTAATAACGTTGTCACTGATCCACGGTTTTCTGGTGGTGCCCAAACAATGGCAATGATTTTCGACCTTCAACACCGCAAAGATCTTATTGATAAAATGACCTATGTTGAAGACGGGGAAAGATATGGCCTATCCCACAAAGCACCCACAAATGCTGAAGAACTAGAAGCCCGTAAACAAATGTTCAAAATTTGGTCTGATGCCAGTTGCGGTACTTTTGGCCGTAGTCCTGATTATATGAATGTCTATTTAATGGCGATGAATGCGGCGGCGGATCAGTTCGGTGAATATGCACCAAACGTGCGTTCTTATTATAAATATATCCGCGATAATGATCTTTCCATGACCCACACACTGGTTAATCCACAAGTGGACAGATCAAAACCCGTTGAACAGCAAGATAAAGATTTAGCCGCCAAAATCGTCAAAACCACTGACGAAGGCATTGTCATCAACGGCGCACGGATGGTGTCAACATTATCTGCTTACGCCGATGAAATTTTGGTGGTTCCCTCTGGTATCATTAAAAACAATCAAGAAGCATTTCCCTATGCATTTGCCTTCGGAATTCAGGGAGACGCACCGGGTGTTATCCATGTATCACGCCCTTCTGTAGTGCATCAAAATGCCGGTCATCCGATGGACTATCCGATGTCTGGCCGCTTTGATGAAACAGATGCCATGATCATTTTCGACAATGTATTGGTGCCATGGGAACGGGTGTTCAGCCATGGTGATGTAGACATGTGTAATGAATTTTATAAGCGCACAAACATTGGCGCTCACATTTTGGACCAGTCAACTGTCCGTAGTCTTGCAAAAGCAGAATTTTACCGTGATCTGGCCTTTACCATTACAGATTCCACCAAAACTGATGGCTTTATCAACGTGCAAAACATGATGGCCGAACTCATGACATCGGTTGAAATAATCCGTTCTATCATCGTTGCAGCACACGCCGAAGCAAAGTTAGTCAATGGTGTTTGGTCACCCAATGCCGCCCCATATGCATCGCTTCGCTTGCTTTACCCTGATATGTACCAACGCATGTGCGAAATTATTCGCACCGTTGGCGCAGGTGGTTTAGTCGCGGTCCCGTCATATGCAGAATTTGACAGCGACGATACCAAAGACTTCGTAAATAAGTATTTTGAAAGTGCCAATGGATCTTCCAAATCAAGAACCAAACTTTTCCGCCTTGCTTATGATGCATCAATTTCAAGCTTTGCGGGTCGTCAACAACTTTATGAACGTTATTATTCAGGTGACCCTGTGCGCGCCGCTGCTATTATGTATAATATGGCCGACAAAGAACCAAATAAACAACGCATATGGGATTTCTTGGACGATTATGAAAAGAGCTTATAATGGTTAAATCAATTGATGATATAAAAACGCCTGACGGGCCAGCAACTTTCACCATGGAAGTTTCCCAGCAAGGGTACCGAATGAATGAATTATGCTATAGTTTAAAACTTGAACATAACCGCGAATTATTCAAAGCGGATTATATGGAATATATCAAAGATTATAACCTTACGGATGTTGAAATTGAACTAATCAAAAATCGCGATTGGCTCAAAATGGCTCATTACGGCGTTAGTGCCTATTTAATTGGAAAAATGGTAGATTGTTTTGATACCAGTTTTATTTCCATGGGAGCAACCATGCGCGGTGAAACTCAAGAAGATTTCATGAACAAAACCGCCCCCTTGATCAAAAATCACAACAAAGAAAAGGCAGAATAATGGCTAATTTTGTTGGTGGTATTTGCACGTCTCATAATGGATCACTCATGCATGGGTGGGACCATAATTTACGCGATGACCCCACATGGAAGCCAGTATTCGAATCCTACGAACCCGTGCAAAAATGGATCCTTGATAAAAAAGTCGATGTGCTATTTTTTGTTTATAATGACCATGTGAGTAACTTTTTCTTTGATTGTTATCCGACACTCGCCATAGGGATCGCCGAAGAATATGAACATGCTGATGAAGGCAAAGGCCCACGTGACCTTGCCACTCCTTATGGAGACGTGGCATTTTCCCGCTATATGGCAGATAAATTAATAAGAGATGATTTCGACCTTACAGTGTGTCAAAAAATGAAAATTGATCATGGATTAATGGGCCCTATGCCTTATATGTCCGCACAACCTTGGCCGGTTAAGTTTGTCCCGTTCTGTGTTAATGTGATCCAACACCCTATTCCATCAGCAAAAAGATTATGGAACCTTGGAAAATCAATTCGCAAAGCGGTTGAAGAATATCCTGAAGATATCAATGTTGCCATTGTCGGCACAGGCGGCCTTTCACATGAACTTCAAGGATCAGACTTTGGCCGTGTGGAAATTGACTGGGATAATGAATTTTTAGATAAATTTGAACATGAACCTGAAAGTATGGTCAATTGGGATGTTCAGGATTTTATGGACAGAGGGGGTTCTGAAAGTGCTGAAACCGTTATGTGGTTTACCATGCGCGGAGCGATGACCGCAAAAGTAAAACGCATACACCGTAATTATTACCGTGGATTGCTCACGGGAATGGCCGTTTTAATTTTTGAGGATGATCAATGAACATCTTCTCTCGCCGAAAACGTCCTCCTCATTTGGGTAAATATCCCATGGAAAATATTAAGCGGGTTGACGAAACAACCACTTTGATAATTGAGGACGAAGTAAAGCGGGTTCCAAAACGTGCCGATGGTTTTGTTCGTGCAGATCATGGAGATTTTGGTAAAAAACAACAAGCCGCCCGTCAACGCACTGGAAGCTCAACCGTTAAAGGCGCAAAAGTACCTTTAAACGGTGCTTTCGGCGATAATATCCGCCATTTAATGACCTTACACGACGGCGAAGTTGCCAAAGAAAAAGCACCGATTTCTGATGACCCAGAAATACTGGCTAATAATATGAAATCGCTCGGCTATTTTTTAGATGCAGACGTGATCGGTATTTGTGAAGCCAAGGACTATTGCTGGTATTCCCACGATAAAGAAGGCAACCCTATCGAAGCCCGCCATAAATACGCGATTGTTATGTTGATTGATCAGGGGTTTCACACAAATGATGCGTCCACTGGTGATGATTGGATAGGCGGCACCCAAAGTTACCGCGCCTATTTACGCGGTGCTGAAATTGGTAACATCATGGCCTCTTATATTCGCAACCTAGGTTATGAAGCCCGCTGCCATAGTGCTATGGACAGTGAGGTTCTACACTTACCGCTTATTTTACAAGCCGGCCTTGGAGAACTTAGCCGGATTGGTGAAGTGGTGATTAATCCCTTCCTTGGTCCCCGTTTTAAATCAGTAATAGTGACGACAAATATTCCGCTAAAATGCGACAAACCAATTGATTTCGGTCTTCAGGATTTTTGCACTAAATGCCAAAAATGCGCCCGTGAATGCCCTGTCAGTGCCATACCGTTTGGCGATAAAATTATGTATAATGGCTACGAAACATGGAAACCCGATGCACCCAATTGCACCAGCTACCGTGTATCAAATCCCAAAGGTGCCGGATGTGGACGATGTATGAAAACCTGTCCTTGGAATAACGAAGGCATTCTTACCTACCGCATTGCCACATGGATGGCGATTAATATGCCCTTTACCCGTAAGTTTTTCGCATGGTTAGATGATTTTGTTGGTAACGGCAATCAAAATGAAACGCACAGATGGTGGTTTGACCTTGATAATGACGCAGGTAAAATCGTCACGCCCAAAGCCACCAATGAAAAAGGTATTCATCCAGATAAAGTCGAGCCTAAAGGCCACCGCATTTCAAACTATACTGTTGATATGTTGCCCAAAGGCGATGAAAAAGGCATTTGGCCTTTTGACCGCAAATTGGGCTGGGCCTTAAAAGACACAATAGAAACGCCAGAAGAAGCTAAAAAAAGAGTAAAGAACAACGAACCTTGAATTAAATAATCAAACGTCTACAGTGTTATAAAAATAATACTCATAATAATACTCATAATAATACTCAGGGGAGGATAAATTGAGTTCAGAAGATGTTTCGCACAGCGAACCAAAATCACTCGCGTATGCATGGGGCGTAGCACTATGTCTAAGTTTTGGATATGCTCTTTCTTTTCTTGACCGTGAACTACTGTCACTTGTTATTAATCCAGTAAAAGAAAGTTTTGAACTTACAGATTTTCAGGTAAGTCTTTTGCTTGGTCCGGCCTTTGCTATTTTTTATACCGTTATGGGAATACCACTTGGCTGGGCGGCTGATAGATTTAACAGAACCCGTTTAATTGCGGCCGGAGTAGCCCTCTGGAGCACGATGACAGCTTTTTGTGGCCTTTCTGCCAACTTCCTGCAGTTATTTATTGCCCGCATTGGCGTTGGTGTCGGCGAAGCCGTCTTAACGCCAAGTGCTGTATCCTTGCTTTCCGATTATTTTCCAAAGAACAAACTACCTTTTGCCATGAGCGTCTATTCAATTGGCATGTTCATTGGTGCTGGTATGGCAGGAATTGGCGGCGGCATTGTGCTTGCTATGTTAAAGGGCGTCACACTAAACGTGCCTTTTTTCGGTATTCTAGAATATTGGCAAATTGGTTTTTTACTTGCTGCAGCACCTGGACTGATATTGGCAGTAACTATATTTTCATTACGTGAGCCAAAAAGAAAAGAAATGGCCGTGGACGAAAGTGGCGCCGAACAAAAAGCATCCTTTGCAATGGCCCTTAGTTATATGTGGGAACGCAAAAAATTGTTCCTTACCCTATTCATTGGTGGTGCAATGGTGGCTATCATTCAGTATCAGTCACTCTGGTATCCTGAATTATTCATGCGCAAATGGGATTGGTCAACTGCACAAGCAGGCCCCGCAACAGGAATAC
>JABIPV010000260.1 GCA_018699075.1 Kordiimonadaceae bacterium
ATCGCGGCTAAAGTTGTCAGTGAGGATGTTATCATTAGTTATAATAAATCCGGTGATCACCGACTTTCAACGGACGAAGATCTGTCGCGGCTTAAGCTGGCTTTAATCGAGCTGTTCTAGAAGATCATCGTAGCCTTGTTTATAGCTGGGAAATTGAGGTGCCCAGTTTAATGCTCTTTTTGTATGAGCATTTGATACTTTTTTATTATCGGCATAAAAACTCTTCATCATTGCACTGATATCCGCGTTTTCAATGGCAATGCCTTTAATAGGTTTGAGGGATAGTTGACTACTAATATAATCTAGTACATCTGCTGATGATGAAGGGGCATCATCAACGATATTATATATACTGCCCGGATTGGGATTTTTCATAGACGCTATGAGCGCTGAGACAATATCGTCAACATGTATTCTGGAAAAGACATGGTTTTGTTTTATGATTTTTTTGGCTGTACTGTTTATTACAGCGTCTACTTGATTACGGTTCGGGCCATATATGCCGCCAAGGCGAAAAATGTGGATGGGTAGTTTTTGTGATAACCATTGTTGCTCCGCATTCAAACGTGCCTTTCCCCGTCCATCCGTTGGGGCCGGTGTTGTTTGCTCATCAACCCACTTGCCGGCGTGATCGCCATAAACACTTGTTGCCGATAAATAACCAACCCATTTAAGGTTAGGCATATTAGCAATGTCTTTTCGGTGAAGGTGCAAAACGATGTCATCTCCTGATGAGTTGGGAGCAATGGATATAAGCAGGTGAGTAACGTCCTTTAACAGCATTTCAACATTATTAAGCGGATTACAACCATCAAAAATGATTTCTCCAGATGATTTATGTGTGCCTGAAAATTGCCATGTTGATGGAGATAATCGATTAATTAAATGCCGTGCCGTGTAGCCAAGGCCAAAACAAAATAGTTTCATGTATGCTCGCTTTTTTACGGTTTGAAGTTTAGCGTGAATATATTTATACATATGTTTGTGATTATTTAACAAGAAAACAGGTTTTTTATGACAAGATTAAAAGCGATCATATTTGCAATCGTGATTATGATATATATACCTTCTTCATATGCGCAAGGTTATGTATCTAGTCTAGAGCAAAGTAAGAAATACCAACATTGCCTTAAACTTGTTGAAGAAGACCCCGCAGCTGCTATTTCGTTTTCACAAGAATGGCGCCTTGAAGGTGGCGCTGTTGCCGCACAACATTGCCAGGCTTTATCGTTATATGAACAAGATAAGTTTGTTGAAGCGGCAAGCCTTTTTGATACAATAGTGGACAATTTGACCAATGGTGAAAATGTAAATACGTTTGCGCTTGCCAATAAAGAGCTTCTGATTATCCAATTAAATTATCTGTCTGGCCTCGCGTGGCGTTCTGCGGGTGAGTATGATAAAGCCTATAATGTTATAAGCGCATCTATTATAGATTTGGCTCCGCAAAGCATTTATGCCTACGACTTATATATTGAAAGAGGATTTATCCAAGTTTTACGTAATGACCCACTAGATGCCATAAAGAATTTTACCTTGGCACTTGAAATTGATGCAACGAATATTGATGCCTTTTTATATCGAGCCGAATCATACCGAAAAACGAAAGAACATCTGAAGGCCCGACTTGATTTAAATGCGGCACTTACAATTGACCCTAATCATCCTGATCTTCTTTTTGAAAGTGGTATTAATTATCGTTTGCAAAGTCGAAATGCAGAAGCACGGTTGGAATGGTCAAAGTTAATTGATAAATATCCAGGAACTAAATGGCAAAAATTGGCTGAAGATAATATCGACTTGATTGAAGAGTGATTAATTCCACTCATTTATGACATTAGTATCGTTTTCTAGTTTCTCATATGTCTTATGAAGGACTTTAAATTGACTTTTAGACATAAGTTCTTTTAAAGCCCATACGGCCATAGCCCGAATATAAGGGCTGTTTTCTTCTAATTTGGAAATAAGTAAAGGGATGTATGTATTGTTGTCGCTATTACCAATTGCAATTAGTACATTACGAATAAAATAATCACGGCCAATTCTTTTAATTGGGGAGCCAGAGAAAAAAGTTCGGAAAGTTGGGTCATCCATCAGGGCTAGGTCTTCTAGTTGCGGCCGCCGAAGTTCTATGCGTGGGAAATAATGCATTTCTTTTGTCATTTTTGCATATTTATTCCAGGGGCAAACAGATAGGCAATCATCGCAACCATAAATACGGTTGCCCATGGCTTTTCTAAATTCCAGATCTATGTGGCCTTTATATTCAATGGTTAAATATGATATGCACCGCCGAGCATCCAACTTGTAAGGCGCAGGAAAAGCTTTGGTAGGGCAAATATCCAGACATGATCTACATGAACCACAATTATCCAGTTCAGGGCTATCCGGCTCTATTTCGAGCGTCGTAAAAATAGACCCTAAGAAAAGCCAAGAGCCAAATTCTCTGCTAACTAAATTAGTATGCTTTCCCTGCCATCCTAATCCGGATTTTGCGGCAAGAGGTTTTTCCATGACAGGCGCAGTGTCGACAAAAACTTTTACCTCGACATTATGGTCCTGATGAATTTTTCTGGCAATTTGTTTAAGACGCTTTTTAACCACGTCATGATAATCTTTTCCCAAAGCATGAACGGAAATATTACCATTATCCTTGTCGAGGAGGGATTGAAGCGGATCATGTTCAGGGCCGTAATTCATTCCCAGCATAATGATTGATTTTACCTCGGGCCATAACGTTAGTGGTGAGTTTCTTCGGTCTGCTTTCTCTTCAATCCAGGACATTTCGCCGTGATGACCTTTTTTAATAAATTCATTAAAATGGTCGGCATTTTTTTCTAACCCCTTAGGGTCTGTAAACTTGACAGCATCGAAACCGACATCCATTGCCAGTGCCTGTATATTCTCTTTAATCGATAAATTAATGCTCATTGAATATTTTCTTATGCTTAAAAATCCGGGTCCCTATAGTGCGATGCCGGGATCAATCCTGCAATATTATCTTTTAAGATTATTTGCATGCTAGGTCGAGATTTTATTCGCGCATACCAATCCCGTGCCTTTGAGAAACGTTCCCAAGGTACATCGCCGAAATAATCAACGCAGGATAAATGTGATGCAGCTGAAATATCAGCGTAGGAAAACTCATCACCCGCTAGCCAATTACGTCGATCTGTAAGATATTCGATATATTGTAAATGGTGCTTAATATTTTGACTGGCAAAACGTATGAAAGAAGCATCCGTATTGCCGCGTTTTAAATATTTTTTCATGACTTTTTCATTAATCACTATTTCAGTGACTTCCTGATTAAATTTTAAATCAAACCAATCAGTTAATCGTCTGACCTCCGATCTAATCGCAGGTGTGGACCCAAGGAAATTCGGCTTATTATATTCTTCTTCAAGATATTCACTTACAGCATGTGTGCCGGAAATTACCAGCCCGTTTTCCTCTTTCAATACCGGGACATTGCCAGCCGGGTTTAAAATTAGAAAATCTGTGCGGCGTTTCCAAGGGAGTTCTAGTACAAGTTCACATTCCAGTACTTTTTCCAGTAGTGAAAATCGAATTTTTCGAGAGAAGGGGCAAAACCAGTAGTGATATAATTGACGCATTTTGCGATATTATCCTGAGCAATTAAAAAGTCATAGTCAAAAGTAGACCTATAGAGTAAAATAATTTATTTTGTTAGTAGAAAAATAGCATCAATTTAAATTAAGGCTAATGAATGGCGTGTTGCGATCACCATATACCTGAAGAAGAATTAAAGGTGAAATCATTCCGGAATATATTATGGATAGTTTTTGTCATTAATTTGATCATGTTTGTGGTAGAATTCAGCACCGCTTTTTTTGCAAATTCTGTTTCTTTACAAGCGGACGCCTTAGATTTTTTGGCTGATTCTATGACATATGGTGTTACTTTAATGGTACTCGGAAGTTCTTTGAGAATGAGAGCAACTGTAGCAATGCTAAAAGGGATTAGTATGGGGGTTCTTGGCCTTTGGATTTTCGCCAGAACCTATGCCAATGCCAGTGAGGCGGTTGTTCCCCTTGCACAAGTTATGGGGACAGTTGGTTTGATTGCTCTTATAGCCAATGTCGTCAGTGCCGTACTTCTCTATAAGTTTAGGGGCGGCGATAGTAATATGCGCTCCATATGGCTGTGTTCACGTAATGACGCCATAGGAAATATTGCGATTATGATTGCAGCATCCGGCGTGTTTGCAATGAATAGTGGCTGGCCAGATTTTATCGTAGCTATATTAATGGCTACACTATCAACCGTCGCCAGTTATCAAATAATTAAACTAGCACGTTACGAACTTAAAATGGTAAATCAGTAATTTATATCAGTGAAGCGTCGGCCGCATTAGGTAAGTCCATTTCCAAAATTGCCATTTGGAATGCGTAAGAAATTTCACCTTCATCATCATCTTTATATATAAGGCCGATAAATTCACCCGCTAAATGGACTTCCATACTATCGTCCTGGATTTGGCTTTTTTCTAACGTAAAAGAATTATTCCCAAATTTATTGTTGAGATATTTTTGAATACGTAAAATTTCGGTACGTGTCATTGGTATTCCTTAAGCAATGAATTTAGCCGATCTATGTAAGGGCTAATGATGGATATATTTTCGCTATCAATATAATTAGGATCGGATAGTAATGCTATAGAATTTTGAATTTTATTAATTAAAGTTTGTTTTTGTTCATTTGAGATGAATTGATTTCTTTTAATATTTGTCAGTTGTGAAGTTAAATCTAGTTTAATTTCTTCTGGATTGGGAGCTGATGCGTTTTGTGGGTATTTCAAATGATATGCTGAATAGGCCATGATAATTTTATCTCCTGCTTGTGCCCATAGTTCGGCTGAACTAAAACCCGACCTGTTTATAATGGAAGTAAACTCTGCTAGTGTTTGCGGGGTTCTAACAACATTTAATGAGTCCGTTATAGGCGTGCGGCTGAAATCAGTAGGGAGATTATTAATTTGTTGTTCGTTATCGCTTTCAAATTCATTAACAAGAGCGTTAATTGCGGGCAAAGTGTTAATAAAGTGTTCAATTTCAAGGTTATTTAATGAGTTTTGGGCAGATGCAGAAGAAAAAGATAAAAAACTGTAAAAAAATATTAGAAGATGTATAAAAAATAGCGGTTTCACTCGATTTTTCCTTAAAATTAATTAAATTCAGTATCTTAATAAAATACCCAAACAAAATTTTTATTAAATATATTAATTCTATTCATCAAATACTAATTATATCGGCGAAAAAATAAAAGTTAAAATTTTATCTTTAAGTATCGGTTTACTTTTTGTGCGTAAATTTTAAATCACGGAAGAAGTTTTCCATTAAAAAAAATACTTGAGAGTAATGGAAAATCTCTACCGATTAATAATATAAATTGAAATTATGGTTAAATTAGGAATTAAAAATGGGCAAAGTAAGTATAGTAAAAATTGATACGCCCCTAGATTTGTAGACACTTTACTTGTTATAAAATGGAAGCAAGGAGTTAAGGTATTATGTCTACAGGAATACGATACACAGAAGAGTTTAAACGCGACGCGGTCGCACAAGTCACGGACCGTGGTTACAG
>JABIPV010000121.1 GCA_018699075.1 Kordiimonadaceae bacterium
ATAAGTTTGGTCGCGCTTAGGTAACTTATTAATTCGACATCAATAATTAAGGATAATTATGAACAGAAATACTGATTTTCACGGCGTTTACCCCATTCTTTATAGTTTTTTTGACAAAGAAGGACAGCTAGACAGAAAAGCAATGCGTAGGCAAGTCGAAGGTTGTATCGCAGCGGGTGCCCACGGGATTACAATTATGGGTCTGGCGACGGAAGTTGGCAAGTTAGATGTTAATGAGCGACGTAAAGTGATTGACTGGGTCGGTGAAGACATCGCTGGTCGTGTGCCTTACGCTGTAACCGTTGGTGAAGGTAGTGTGCCGGGACAAATAGAATTTGTAAAAGCCGCAATAGCTGCCGGAGCTGATTGGGCGATCCTGCAACCGCCAGCCATTTTAGGAGTACCTGAAATTGAATATGTCAGATTCTTAGGCAACGTGGCTGATACAACAGACCTGCCCTTGGCAGTTCAAAATGCGCCGGGCGTGATGGCGACAAGCCTTTCTAATGGCGGATTAAAAACGCTTAACAAACAGCACCCAAATGTTTGTTTATTAAAAGCAGAAGGACCAGCTACATATATTCATCAACTAATGCAAGATACAGAAGGTGCGTTTGACATATTTGGCGGCCTTGCGGGAATTCAATTTCCGGATAGTTTACGTGCGGGTTGTGTTGGCATGATCCCTGCGGCAGACGTGTTTGATCCACAAATTCGAATATATGAACTTATGCAAAAAGGTGATCCAAAATCTGTTGCGGAAGCAGAAAGGCTTCATAAAGAGCTTCTGCCATTGCTTGTTTTCATGATGAGTTCTGTTGAGAATTTTGTTGCTTACGGAAAAGATTTGATGGCACAGCGATTAGGTTTGGATAATGGTAACGCACGCCAACCATCTGTACCAGTAACGGATTTTGGTCGTGAGGTCGTATCTCACTGGACGCGTGAACTTGGGTCGTTTCCAAGTGTTTGACATGATGAATGTGAATGTTAACTTAGAAGCACTGTATTATTAGAAATTAAATGTAACTGGGAATTATACATGATTAAATCTTTTAGAAAATTAACCTCAATGTCTTTGATTTTAGTCATGATGTCTGCTGCATACAGCCATGTTCAGGCGGCGGACTTCCCTTCGAAACGAGTGACAATGATCTGTCCATGGGCAGCGGGCGGTGGTACAGATACATTTTTACGTGGACTGGCAAGAAATACGGAACCTTTTTTAGGGCAAACCATAACGATTAACAATAAAACAGGTGGAAGCGGTGCTATAGGTCATGCTGCTGGCGTTAGGGCACGATCAGACGGTTATACCGTGACAATGGTTACTTTTGATATTCTGACATTACCCCCTCAAGGTTTTGTACCGTTTACTTATAAAGACTATGATTTGCTCATGCGTGTAAATATGGACCCTGCTGCGATTACGGTTCCCATCGACGCACCTTATAATACAATCGAAGAATTTGTCGCCTATGCGAAAGCAAACCCCGGTAAAATTAAAGTTGGTCACGCAGGTCCGGGTACGGCTTGGCATTTAGCGGGCAGTATTTTTGCTGAGAAAGTAGGTATAGACCTCGCTTATGTTCCTTACAATGGAGCGGCACCAGCGGTTACGGCACTTGCCGGAAAACATATTCAAGCCGTTTCTGTTAGCCCTGCGGAGGTCCGTGGACAGGTTGAAGGTGGCACCGTAAAAATTCTTGCTGTGATGAGTGATGAACGTGTTTCAGGGTTTTCAGAAGTGCCAACTATGAAAGAAGAGGGCTATGATGTTAGCTTTGGTACTTGGCGTGGTTTAGCTGTTCCCAATTCAACACCAGATGATGCAAAAAAAATCCTTCATGACGCCTTTAAAAAAGGCATGGAAACTGACGCCTTTAAAAGGTTCGCCGCCGATTCTGGTCTCGGTGTTTCTTATATGAGTGCAGAAGATTGGGAAAAAGATTTATCAACGTCAGCAGTCAGTGTAGCGAACACTATGAAAAACTTAGGATTAGTTAGATAATTTATTACTATCAAGTAACGGAGACTTAAAGTTAGCATGAAACGCATAAATATTATTTTCGGAATAATCGGCTTAGTAATCTCGGCTTGCGTTTTTTATATGCTTAATAGTTTTCCTGAAGGACAACCCGGTGAAGTTGGTGCTGACTTCTTCCCTTATATCCTCGCCTATGGTTTAGGTATTTCTAGCCTCGTTCTGGTGCTTCAATCAGTAAATAGAAAAGCTTTAGAACCTGCGGAACCATTCAATATATTTGAAGCAGGCATACAAAGGGCAGGAATATCTTTGGTTGCGACGATTATTTATTGCTTGGCGATGGATAGCCTCGGTTTCCTTTTTTGCACCATGGTTTATTTGCCCCTTATGATGTTTTTGTTAAAGGAAAGAAAATATTTCAAAATGATCCTCGTTAGTGGTGCAATTACGATAACAGTCTTTCTCGTTTTTAGCTCATTCCTAAACATAACTTTACCGTTAGGGACGATCTATGGATATTGAATTATTTATCGAAGCTCTGTTTGGTATTTTACAATGGAAACCGCTATTGATGATTTTTGCGGGTGTTGCCGGTGGGATATTGATTGGTTCTTTGCCCGGGTTGACAGCAACGATGGGAGTAGCACTTCTCGTACCGTTTACTTTTGGTCTGCCGTTTAACGAATCAATTGGTATGTTGCTAGGTATATTCAGCGGTTCTGTTTATGGCGGTTCGATCTCAGCTATATTGATTAATACCCCCGGAACGCCCGCGGCGGCGGCTACGCTTCTCGATGGTTATCCTCTCAGCCAAAAGGGTGAGGCTGGACGGGCATTAAGCATGTCGGTTTTTGCGTCATTTGTTGGTGGCTTTACGGGGGCGCTCATAATGACTTTTCTTTCGCCGCAAATATCTCAATTAGCTCTCGAATTTAGTGCGGCAGAGTATTTTGGCCTGGCGACATTTGGTCTTTCGATCATTATTTCAGTTTCAGGAAAATCAATACTTAAAGGGATCATGGTAGGATTTCTTGGACTATTAATTTCAACCATCGGCATGGACCCTGTTTCAGGTTATCCTCGTTTCACTTTTGGTTCCATGAACCTTTTCGAAGGTCCAGCATTTATTCCCACCTTAATTGGACTTTTTGCCTTTGCAGAAGTATTTAAAGGTGTGGAACAATTAACGACAACAAAGCAAGTCGTAAGCAAAATTAGTAGTGTCTTCCCATCTCTTAGCGACATAAAAAGGACATGGAAAGACATGGCGAAATCAAGCGTTATGGGTACATTTATTGGATCAATCCCCGGTGCGGGTAGTGATATCGCGGCTTTCGTGGGCTACAGCGAAGCCAAAAGAAGGTCTAAAAATCCTGAAAAATTTGGGACTGGTCAAATCGAAGGCGTTGCCGCAGCTGAATCCGCGAATAACGCTTGTTCGGGCGGTGCAATGATCCCCATGCTTTCACTTGGTGTTCCAGGTGATGCAGTAACGGCAATATTACTTGGGGCTTTTGTTATACAAGGCATCCAACCGGGGCCTATGCTCTATAAAGAAGATTTGGATGTGGTTTATTCTGTTTTCTCTGCAATGCTTGTTGCCAACGTAGCCATGTTAATTGTCGGTTTTCTTGGCGTTCGCTTCTTTGCCAGGGCCATCACAGTGAGAAAAAGCATTTTGCTCCCTGCCATTTTCATAATGTCGATCGTTGGTGCTTATTCAATGAGAAATAATATGTTTGATGTTTGGCTGGCCTTGGGGTTTGGCGTTCTAGGTTATTTTTTGCAACGTTACCGTTTTCCAGTTTCTCCGATCCTTCTGGCACTTATTCTTGGGCCTATGGCAGAAGCAAACCTTCGTCGTGCGCTCATAATTGCTGATAATTCAATGATAGACGTGCTCAGCAGACCTATTACAGCTATTTTTCTGATCCTCGGTTTGGTTACCTTGATCATGTCAATACTTAGACAGAGGAAAGCTCATGATTAACAAAACCACCCCTTTATGCAGTTTTGTGTCTGGAGGTACCAGTGGTATAGGACTAGCGCTCGCCAAAGGTTTGAAATCAGCTGGTTATGACGTGATAGCAGCTGGACTTGGTCCATTACCGAAGGACGAAGCATCTCTTAAATTTATTGAACTTGATGTACGCGATGATAACGCGGTTAAAAAACTTATTGGTGGTTTGGATGAATTAGACGCCGTCATTAATGCAGCTGGGATCATTCGCAGGGAAGAAGAACTGAAACCTGAAGTGTTTGATCAAGTTATTGATATAAATTTAAACGGAACCATGCGGGTTTGTGCCGCAGCTCGCCCACTCCTCGCTAAGTCGGGTGGTTCAATTTTAAATATAGCTTCAATGTTAAGTTATTTCGGCGGTGGTTTGGTTCCCGGGTATTCTGCATCCAAAGGCGGTATTGTTCAATTAACCAAGTCGCTTGCGATTGCTTATGCGCTGGATAATATTCGCGTAAATGCTATCGCACCAGGTTGGATAGAAACCCCACTTACTGAAAACCTTCAAAATGACCCTACAAGATATAAGGCTATCAAGAACCGTACCCCTATGAAAAGGTGGGGAACGACAGAAGACCTTATTGAGCCGGCACTCTTTTTATTGGGATCAGGGGCGAGCTTTATTACGGGATCAGTTTTGAACGTAGATGGTGGTTATGCCGTCATGTAACGGTAGAAAAGGAATGAATAATGCCAGTCGTAGAAGAAGATGAAAACCCACGGGTCGCTTATCAGCTCCCTATGCCGCCAGACGCCCTGCCGGAAATAGTTGTTCCAGATGCACTTTCAGAAAATGACGATCGCATGTGGGTCAAGCAAGCAGAAAATGTATATTTTAGGCCATTATGCTTAAATGTTTCGCAGGGTTACTGGATGAATTTACTTAAAGTGACAAAGTCAGGGGTATTATCGCGCCATCGCCATCCAAATGCAGTTCACGGTTTTGTATTAAAAGGACACTGGCATTACCTTGAACATGATTGGGTAGCAAACGAAGGTAGTTATGTTTATGAGCCGCCAGGAGAAACGCACACATTGGTCGTTCCGGATGATGTGGAAGAGATGATTACTTATTTTCAAGTAAATGGTGTCATGTATTACGTCGACCCGTACGGTAAGCATCTGGGTTACGAAGATGTCTTTACAAAGATTGAGATGTGCAAAAAACATTTTGAGAAAGTTGGTCTTGGGGCTGATTTCGTCAATCAATTCATAAGATAGTGAAGGAAATAATGTAATGGATAATAATGATCAGTATCGCCGTAATTTTTTAAAATTCTTGTTGGCTAGCCCACTTATTGGTTATGCGGGTGTAACAAAAGCCAGTGATGCCAGTAAATTAGATCCTGATTTACAGTTTATTATGGACCTTAAAAAAGAACTGATTTCTTCTCCCGAAGACGCGCTTAATATATTTGATTTAGAAGCGGTTGCCCGTGACACGCTCCCTCGCGCCCATTATGGATATATAGCCACAGGAGTTGGCGATGAACGCAGCCAGATTGCCAATAGGCAAGGATATAGAGACATCCACCTTAAAGCACGGCGCATGGTCGATGTAAGAAACATTGATATGTCGGTTACTCTATTTGGAAGAAAGTGGGCTTCACCGCTTGCCATCGCACCAACCGGGCATCAAGGAGCTTATCATCCAGAGGGCGAATTAGCCGTAGCAAGTGCCGCTAAGGAAAAAGGGAAGTTGATGATGCTTTCAAATGTGACGTCTAATTCAGTCGAGGATGTCAATGAAGCCCGAGGGGAGCCTGTCTGGTTTCAACTATATGCCAGAAACCATTGGCCTTCCAATTTGAAATTGATTGAACGTGCCGAGCGTGCAGGTTGTCCGGTTCTTATACTTACCGTCGATATGGTAGGCGCGAGTTACAGAGAAACTCAGGACCGTTTCATGAAGCAAGATGACCGTGATTGCGCCGCCTGCCACGGAGAAGTTCGAAGTCCGTTTAGAGGTCGTCCCATGTATGACGGTATTGATCTGGATGCTTATTTGGGTGCGGGGGAACGTTTTGACTGGGGTTTGGTCAAGAAAATCAAAGATACGACAGATATGAAGCTCATAATTAAGGGCATTACCCATCCAATTGATGCCAAATTGTGTGTAGAGAACGGTGTTGATGGCTTAATTGTCTCTAATCATGGCGGCCGTTCGCAGGCAGATTCAAGAGGCACAATAGAGATATTACCTGATGTGATTAAAGCAGTAGACGGTAAAATTCCTGTCATGGTTGATGGCGGCATTCGCCGTGGTTCTGATATTTTCAAAGCCTTGGCATTAGGGGCAACAGCGGTTGATATTGGCAGGCCTTATCTTTGGGGATTAGGGGCTTTCGGCCAGGCTGGAGTAGAGCGTGTACTTGATATATTTGATGCAGAATTAAAACTCGTTATGCAACAAATGGGCGTAACATCAATTGAACAAATAAAGTCTTCATCTCTCGCATTACCAAGGGGATTCGCGAAGAGTTAATAATTTAACTTATCCGATATTGCTTTAGCGCAGTTTAGTAATGGTTCAATATAATATGATCTGTTTTTATTAAGTCTGAAACTTGGCGTTGATACGCTTACGCTTGCCACGGGTTCACCACGGGCGTTCACAATTGGTGCACCGTAGCAGACGATACCATTTTCATTTTCTTGATCGTCAATAATGAAGCCATCTTTTTGCGCTTTGACAATTTTCTGCTGTAACTTAACTGGATCAGTCGTCGTGAATGAGGTTATTTGTTCCATGGGTAATCTATTAATAAGGTCTGAAAGTTTTTGTGGTTTAAGTCCCACAAGAAAAGCTTTACCTACGCCCGTTGTGTGAAAGGGTACAAGCATACCAATTACCGATGCCATGCGAACAACTTCACGGCTTTCCATTTTGTCAATAATCATCATTTGTGTTCCGCTTGGTATAGCTAAATGAACAGTTTCGCCAGTTTCATCACCAAGACGTTCGAGATCAACCCTGGCAATTTGCCTAATGTCATTGTTAGCAAGTGCGTTTCGGGCAAGCGAAATAAGACGAGGACCAAGGCTATAGCGTTTTTCGGGTCGTAGAACAATTAGCAGCTCTGCTTCAAGAGCAGCCAGTACTCTATAAAGTGTAGGCCGAGTAAGATCGCTATCTTCTAAAATATCGGTTAATGAAGGAGGTCTAGGAGCATCCGCGATAAGCTGTAAAATCTCTATATTTCGGGAAAAACTTTTTGTCCCTTGAATAACTTTATGCAACCTATTTTCCTTCGAGCTCATTACTTGGTCAGTACCTAATCTTTTTATATCGGTTTTATAAATCATTGTCCACTATATGGTCAGATTCATTTTATACGCTGATCTATCAAGGTGACTATGTTTAAAAGAAAACTCGGTAAGGTGTACTTATTTAAGTAAATAGTGAGTTATAAAATAAGCATAATTACATTCTTTTATATGTTAGGATCGTGAAAAAAGAATTCAATATTTGAATTAAATAAAGCATAATCAATCGTGAGTTCAGTAATTAGAAAGACACATTATGAAATTAGGTTTAGGCCTATACCGGCAAATGTTAACGCAAAGAAATTATAACTTTGCCAAGCAATTAGGCGTGACGCATATTATTGCCCATTTAGTCGATTATTTTAATGATGATCCGCGCCTTCCGGGTAAAACCGATAATGGCTGGGGAGCGACACAAGGCCTTAAGGATGATTGGAGCGTGCAGACGCTTCGGGCGCTCAAAGATGAGATTGAAGCAAGTGGGTTAACGCTTGCGGGCATTGAAAATTTTGATCCTATTCATTGGCATGATGTATTATTGGATGGCCCTAAGCGCGATCAGCAGATTGATTTTATTAAGACCATTATTCGAAATATGGGTGAAGTGGGTATCCCGGTTATGGGTTATAATTTTTCCCTCGCCGGTGTTTGGGGATGGCGCCAAGGGCCATTTGCTCGCGGTGGTGCGCAGAGTGTCGGACTTGTGGAAAGTGATATTGAAGGTGAGCACCCGATACCAAATGGTATGGTTTGGAACATGATTTATGATCCAGATGCACCAGAAGGTTTCTTAGAACCTGTGACACATGAACAATTATGGCAACGCGTAGAGCATTTTTTAAGTGAAATAATACCTGTCGCAGAAGAAGCAGGTGTTAAATTAGCGGCTCATCCAGATGATCCGCCAATGCCGACAATGCGCGGCCATGCGAGATTGATACATAAACCAAAATATTACGATAAATTGTTTAACTTGATGCCTTCTGAGAATAATACCGCGGAATTCTGTATGGGCACAGTATCAGAAATGGGCGATGATGATATATACCAAATAATTGATCGATATAGTAAAAGCAATAAAATCGGCTATGTCCATATGCGTAATGTGGTCGGTTCGGTACCAAATTATAATGAAGTTTTCATTGATGAAGGCGATATCGATGTGTTGCGTGTGTTAAAAATACTTCATAAAAATAATTATCAGGGTGTGATCACCCCGGACCATACACCGCAATTGGATTGCGATGGTTCATGGCATGCGGGGATGGCTTATGCGGTTGGATATTTGAAAGCCGGATTAAAGCAATTAGAAAAGCATGGTCGCGATTAAGAAGGAGAATGAAATGAGCATTATCGTAACAGGCGCAGCAATGGGAATTGGCGAAGCTGTGGCCCTAAAGTCGGCGGCTGAAGGCAAGAAGCTAGTATTAATTGATCGTGCAGAAGAAGAATTGAAGACGCTTAAAGAAAAAATCATAAGTGAAGGTGGCGACGTGGAAATTATTATTGGTTCCGTTGTTGATCCTGATGTAGCGGAACGTGCCGTGGAAGTGGCGCTCTCTCGTTTCGGCCGTATTGATGGTTTATCGCATAATGCGGGCATTCAACGTTATGGCTCAGCACTGACCACTACCGACGAACTCTGGGACGAAGTGATCAACATAAATTTAAAAAGCGCATTTATATTGTCGCGTGCGGTTCTTCCTGAGCTCATTAAAACAAAAGGTGCAATAGTAATGATGGCTTCCGTACAGGGTCTTGCAACACAAAATGATGTTGCGGCATACACCACATCTAAACATGGTTTAATCGGATTAACTAAGTCGATAGCTATTGATTTCGCAAAATATAATGTCCGCGCCAATGCCGTTGCGCCCGGGTCTGTCGACACGCCGATGCTACGAAATGCCGTCGCGCTTTCAGATGCACCTGAGAAAGTTATGAATACCATTAACGCTATGCACCCTCTGGGACGTTCTGCAAAAGCATCGGAAGTAGCAGAGCTTGTTTGTTTCTTATTATCTGGCCGTGCGTCATTCATAACAGGTGAAGTGGTTAAAGTTGACGGTGGACTGCTCACCCAAATTGCCGGATCGCCTACTGACGACTGATATTTTTTTCTTAAATCATGGTCCCGCCATCAATGTTGAAAGTTTGCCCCGTGACATAACTGCTTTCGTCGCTGGCTAGATAGATGATCATGCTGGCGATTTCTTCTGGCGTACCCAGTCTTCCCATTGGTTGGCGATCAATGAAGGCTTGTCTTGCGGTTTCAACATCGCCAAGTGTTTTACCCAATTCTTCAATCCTTTCATCTAGTGAAGGAGTTTGGGTGGTGCCGGGACAAACAGCATTACAGCGAATATTATTGGATAAATAGTCAATAGCAATTGATTTGGTCAGGCCAATAACGCCACCCTTGGCAGCCCCATAAGCGGCGCGATTAGGAAAGCCTTTAATCGAAGAACAAATAGACGCTATATTTACAATACTTCCACCCTTATCTTTCATTTTAGTCACAGTTTCCCTGAGAACAAAATAGGTGCTATCCAAAGTGATATTCATACTGTTGCGCCATTCTTTGGGATCACAGTCTTCGATGGTGCCGTGATGTACGTAGCCAACACCATGGACCAGAATATCTACATGGGGAAGGGTAGCGAAGAATTCCTTGAGCGCGTCTTCTTCAGTGCAGTCAATGACATAAGGCGTCATACCGACTACATCTTTTAAAGTATCTGGATTAATATCGAGCGCATATACATTCGCCCCCTGCTTTACCAAGCCTTCTGCGACGGCGCGGCCTATGCCTTGACCGGCGGCAGTTACAACAGCAATTTTATTTTTCATGTCTTGAACTCCAAATATTCATTAAAACCGGCCGATAATGGGGTATTGTTCAATATCAACCACTTGTCCGGTAACGGGGGCACTTTTAATAGATAACCAAAATGCGACATGTTCCGCCACTTGCAGTGATGTAAGAATTTTTCCGGTTGGCGCTAGGGTTTTTGAAATGTTATCGAGCCAATTTTTAGGCTTTCCTTCAGACGCCTGAATTTTATGCTCATTTTCCGTTTCGGTCCATCCCACATTCATTTGATTAACCCGCACTAAACGTTGCGAAAGAGCATTACCAAGATTACGAGTTGCCGTCATTAAGGCGGCTTTAGTCATGGAATAAAGCAATACCTTTGCGGCGCCACCATGGGCATGGACAGAACCGATATTTACGATGCTGCCGCCGTTTAGCTGCTTTTCCATATGAGGAAGAGCCGCTTTAATCAGCATAATTGGGGCGCGCGTATTAATGATCATAATTTCATCAAATAAATCGTCGTCTATGCTTTCAATTGTGCAGCGATCCAGTCTTCCTGCGTTATTAACAAGCCCATCAATGCGGCCATATTTTTTAATCACAAAATCAATAATTTTCTGCGGAGCTTCGGCGTTTCTTAAATCGGCTGCTACATAGGATACATCGGGAGAAATTTTGCTTGCAGATGTTTCAAGTTGGTCAGCGTCAAGTCCATGTAAAATTACTTTTGCGCCGTATTTATGACAAAGCTGAGCGATGGCAAAACCAATTCCTTCATTTGAACCCGTTATTAATATAACCTGATCTTTAAGCATTTAATTTATCCTTCTGATTTGTCTCTACCACTCCGGCGACATCAAGTTTAATTGAAAATAAATCACCAGCCATTTGTTCTGTTGCAGAAAGATTTTGCTCCAACCCTTTTTTAGCAGATGTGATGAATAATGTTTTTAAATCAGACCCACCAAATGCCACAGAAGTGGGTCTTGAGACAGGCATTTCAATTGTTTGCACGAGCTTTCCATTCGGGTGGTAACGGGAAATGCACCAGCCGTCCCATTGGGCACTCCATAAATAACCTTCGCTATCCACAGTCATACCATCAGGATATCCGCCATCAGTCGGTATGGTCGTGAAAATGTCTGGAGTGCCGATTGTCATTTTTTCTGGATCATATTTTGCAGTATAAATGTTGCGACTGGGCGAGTCTGCGAAATAAATCCTTTTTCCATCTAAACTAAATGCAGGGCCGTTTAAGACAATGCCACCGGTCCAAAGTTCTGATATATTATGACTAAATCCCATAAGTTTGCCAATCGGATCAATTTCATTTTGTGATTTTGAACCGAAAACGAAACCACCATTTCGATCTGCTTTACCATCATTCATAAGGGCGTCTTTTGAAATGATTTGATCATAACCAATGCTCTTAATATTGCCTGTGTTGGCGTCGAGTTCGAATAAGCCTTGTACACTGGCAGCGAGGAAGCGGTCTTCGGATATTGCGCAGATACTGCCAACTTTTTGTGAAAGAGGAATTGTTTTTAATCCTTCTTTATTGCGCCAATATAACAGTTTCTTTCCTATGATGTCTAAAAACACCAGTGCCTGCTTTTGTTCTAACCAGAGGGGGCCTTCACCGAGGATACATTGGCATGAGCATAAGTGTTTGACAGTTTCACTCATTTATATTTATCTCTATAGGCCAGCGCCGCTGCGACTCCGCGTAATTCTGCTAGACCTTTCATGCGGCCATAAAACCCGTATCCTGGGTTTGTGTCTTTTCCTAAATCATCTGCGAGGCGGTGGCCATGATCTGGACGGATAATAATTTTACTCTGGTTTCCATTACCGTGGCGCTTTTTTTCTTCACTTAGGATGATATCAATGGCGCGAACCAGTGATACATCACCGCCTAAATGTTCGGCTTCTTGAAAACATTCAGGATCATCTGGGTCTTTTGAAACCGCTCTTAAATGGGCAAAATGAATGCGATCTGGATGGTCTTCACCGATGTTAAAGGTATCTTCACTGTCCCCTGCGGATAAAGAACCCAAACACCAAGTCAGTCCATTATTTATGGAGGGAACTTCTGAGAACATTTTTTGAAAATCACCACGTTTTGAAACGGCACGGGGCATGCCAAGTAGTGGTCTTGGTGGATCGTCTGGATGGATAGCTAAGGTCACGCCTAATTCTTCTGCAATAGGAACAACCCTTTTTTGGAAATCAATCAAATTGTTCAATAGTTCCTCATTGGAAATTTCTTGATAGATGCTTATGGCGTCAATAAAGCTTTCTAGATTATAGCTGCCCGTCACATTTCCAGGTAGTCCGGCAATGATAGAGTCTGTTAGTTGTTTGGTTTGATTTTGGTCCAAGTCATCAAAATATTTCTTGGCTGCTGCAATGCGCTTTGCAGTGTAATCTTTTTCGCCACTCGGACGGCGTAATATGAATAAGTCAAATGCGGCAAATGCGGTGGCATCAAACCTGAGTGCTGTGGCACCGTTAGCAAGACTAAATTCTAAATTTGTTCGCGTCCAATCAATGATAGGCATAAAATTATAGCAAACTGTTTTAATGCCTGCTGTGGCAACCGAGTTCAAACTTTTAATCCAAACATCAATATAGTGATCTGCATCGGCGCCTTTATGTTTTATGCTTTCGTGAATAGGAATTGATTCAACCACACTCCACTTTAAACCAGCGGCAGAAATTTCATCGCGGTGTTTTATAACGGCCTCAAGAGGCCAAGGCTGATCAAATGGAATATCAAGCAGCGCGCTTACAATATCAGTTGCCCCAGCTTGTCTAATACTTTGTAATGAAACTGGGTCTTTTGCACCAAACCATCGCATGGATTCAATCATAAACTCTCTCCCTTTAATAACATTATTTATGGTTTTTTAATGAGAGAAAGTCAACATCATGGAGACAATAAATCATTGATAATGTTGACAATTTAGCTGGTAACTGATTTAACTTTTTCACTTATCATTGCATCAATCGGAGCAGCATGACGTGATTTCATCAATGAATAGAACAGTTTGTCAATGGGAAAAACGCATTGTCTGGGGACATGGAAGCACCGGAGTTCAATCTTTAGGGGGCATGTTAGAGGCTACCCAATTTATTTTGCCAGATGGTTCACAGGTGTCACCCTTTCAGATTGCACCGTGGCACAACGAAGAAAAATCAACTGAATTGGACGGTATTTTGCAACGTCTACGCGGAGAATGGCCGTGTGTTCCATTTGGTCCAGATGAAGTTGAAAATGATCCTCATGGTTATGGTTCAAATAATCACTGGACAATTGATGAAACAGATCAACTTTCATTGGCTCTTCATATTGACTATCCTGAAAATCATTCAATTGCACGATTAGAACGTACAATAACCCCAGACCAAGGTGCTCCTGCGCTTGATTTTGAGTTAAAGATAATTGTACGCCATGATTGTCAATTGCCCATTGGGTTACATCCTGTGTTTAAGTTACCTCCGCAGAAAGGCTCATTTAAAATAGAGGTTGGTGACAAGGACCGTGTTGCTACATTTCCCGGTGATTTGGATGCAAGTTCCATTTTTAATAAAGACCAAGTGGCCCCTATATCAGCAATACCACTACGTGCGGGCGGGGTTTGCGATGCGCGCTCATTACCACTAGATCAGAATACTGAAGATTTACTCCAACTGATTGATGTTGATGGTCATGTCTCATTGGTAAATTTAATTGAAAAACATAGAATAACATTGTCTTGGAATAAAAATCACTTTCCAAGTACATTATTTTGGATCAGTAACAAAGGACGCACAGCATATCCTTGGCTGGGTCGTCATCTTGCACTTGGAGTAGAGCCCATTTGTTCTGCATTCGACTTAGGGGCAAGCATTTCTGTTGCGGAAAATTCAATTAATAAACTTGGAATACCTACTATTAGGAATTTTAAAGCCGGGGAAATTTTTGTGACAAGCTACCGGGTGGAAGTCACAAATTTAGACTGATTTTATTCTTCTTTAAGTGGCTTTAGACCTATTTTAGTAATTGGATAAATCGCGGCTATAATTAACGAGAATATCCATCCTGTCATACAAAATATAGCCCATGGCATATATTCTATTGTTGGGACACCTAAGGTGGTTGCCATGAAAATTGCAGATGCGGTCCATGGCATTAACGGCTCAGTAATAGAAACGGAATCTTCAAGTGATCTGGAAAGGTTTTCCGGAGCTAAGCCCATTTTTTTATATGCACCTTGAAATAAGTTACCCACAAGCAAAGAAGTCACACCACCGTGGCTTGTTGTCGCAATCATGGTCATACCAGCGGCCATTGTCGCGGCAATTAAGCCGAATGCAGAATTAGCAAATTTGAGCATAGTATGTAGAATTTTATCCAGTCCACCTGCCACATCCATACCGGCCGCCAAAAGAAAGGCTGCTATAATAACTATCAAGTTATTTGATAATGAATTTATACCACCACGATTTAATAAAGAAGCGAGCATATCGCTTGGAACTGCTGTACTTGAAGCATAGGGTTCAATCATATTTACATTAAAACCAGATACGGCAGATTGAAGTGCATAATAAGGATTAAAGTCGTGGGCAAACACACCAATTGTTAAAGCAAATACAGATGAAATGGCCATAGTGAGGGCCGCGGGTTTTTTATTTATTGTTCCCCATAAAACAACCAGAATAGGTAAAAATACTATCCAAGTTATATTATAGGATTTCTCAATTTCACCTAGTAAAGGGTGATTGTTTACATCAGCAAGTTCCGCAGTCAAATTGGTATTAATTCCTATGATGAAATAGACAATGAAAGCAAGAACGAAAGAAGGCAAGGCGGTATAAACCATGTTGCGAATATGGGCATAAAGTTCTGCATTGGCGCCAATGGCGCAAATATTCGTGGAATCGGAAAGTGGTGATAATTTATCACCGAAATAAGCGCCGGAAATAACGGCTCCAGCAGTGATTGCAATTGGTGCATCAACCGCCATTGCGACTCCCATTAAAGCCACACCAATTGTTCCTGCCGCCGCAAAGGATGACCCCGTTAGGGACATACATGCAGTGGTTAAAAAGGCGGTTAGGATCATATATTGCGGATCGATTAATTTAATACCGTAATATACCAGCATTGGGATTGTTCCGCTGTACATCCAGCTACCGATAAGCATACCAATAGATAATAAGATGAGAATAACGGGAAATACGGCGGCAAATTTATGTCCGGTAGAATGCTGAATATCATTCCAACTGCGGCCGCGTCTTACGGCTATATATCCTGCAACTGTAGCGGAAATTAACATAACAACCATCAAAACTTCTGCGCCGATTGGGAAAATTAGTCCGCCGGCGATTAAGCATATTGCCATCGTTATTAACGGGAGTGTTGCTTCCAATAATGAAATAGGTTTGGTGGTTTTAACTTGATCCATTGAAATATAAGCAAGAATTAGTGGTGCGATTATTTACAGACAGTTTTTTTCCTTCAAAATGTTTAAGACCTAATTGTATTATTGTTAATTTATCAGATAATGCCAATAAAAATAATTCTAATTAGATTCATTTTGAATTAATCAAATTTCAAGATAGAAAAAATGTTAAAGGGTTAGCTCCTCCTAAGGAACTAACCCTTTAACATTTTTAATGAATTAAAGAAGTTTTCTGCAGTAAAATTAATAAATCATATATTTCTTTGAAAGCAAAAAATATCCCGCCAAGATTCTTTATTAACCTTTATTTTACTAAAATTATCTTCAATTAATATAGTGCAAGCTACAGGTTAAATGTTACTCAATAATTTCCAGCAATGTAATTAATTGTAACCAATTGTAATCAATTGTAATCAAGGTCTATCTCCATAGGATACTTTTACAAATATCCCCCATTAATAGTAATCGAGAATTATTCCTTTCATAGTTAGGGCTAAATCCACTATAACAGTTGGGATTAAACATACGTTTTTGTACATGAAATGAATGCAAATTTAAAAGATTGTGAAAAGTGACAGAGAAAAAATTACTCATAAAAATAAAACTGGTTGTCCTGATGTTCGTATATTGTTTAGAAGCATACGCGCAATCAGAGACTATAGAGAAATTTGATGTTGTCACTATTCCAAATCAAATAATACTCACTGACGAAGAAAAAAGGTGGGTTGCTGATCATCCGGTTATAAAGGCTACGAGTAAGCGTGATTCAGCCCCAAATGAATTTATTCGCGCAGGAATACCAGCAGGGTTTTCTGTAGATTATTTAAACCTTGTTGCTGAAAAAATAGGTTTTGAAATAGAATATGTGACCGATTATTCGTGGCCAGACTCGTTAACCCAGCTTCAAGATAGAAAAATTGATATTTCACATAATATATTTAAAACCGTAGAAAGAGAAAGTTTTCTTAACTTTACGGGGCCATATTGATACGCCCCTAGATTTGTAGACACTTTACTTGTTATAAAATGGAAGCAAGGAGTTAAGGTATTATGTCTACAGGAATACGATACACAGAAGAGTTTAAACGCGACGCGGTCGCACAAGTCACGGACCGTGGTTACAG